>JBOHEE010000394.1:0-9980 GCA_050700895.1 Nitriliruptorales bacterium
GTCGGAGACCGCACGCGCCGGCGCGCTGCCGCCGCACCGGACAGGGGCGCCGACCCCTTCGAGGCGGCAACCTCGGAGGACTCGGGATGAATCGGTCGGAGACCGCACGCGCCGGCGCCACCGCCGCACCGGACAGGGGCCCGGGGTCACTCGAGGTCGAGGCGCTCGTCGAGGAGGCGGTCGCTCACGAACCCGCCGCGGGGGTCGAAGCGGAAGTGGGCGAAGTCCTTGCGGAACTCGAGGTCCACGTGGCTCGGGCCCCCGCGGTTCTTCTCGAGGGTGAACACGATCCATTCGCGGAACGTGCCCGCACGGACCGGGTCGTAGGCGAGGTGGACCTTCGACACCGAGGCGTGCTTCTCGTTCAGCACGAGGGCCACGTCGCACTCGTAGGCGAGCGCCGCCGAGCCGCGCAGGTGGTGGAGCCGCACCCGCTGCGACCGGAGGGCGTCCCGGTCGGCCGCGGCGACCGCGACGACGGGGATGCGGCGCCGCAGGGCGAGGTCCTTCAGAGCCTCGACGTTGCGGGTGACCTTCTCCTCCTCGGTCGCCGGCTCGGGGTGGAGCGCGACCTTCTGCACGTAGTCGACGAACAGGACCGCGTCGCCGCCCTCCGGCAGCGCCGCGTCGAGCTCCTCGACCGTCGTGTGCGCCCCGGTCGCGGGCAGCAGGCGGAGGTTGTCGCCGTAGGAGTCGAGGGTCGTGACCACCTCGTCGCCGAACGGGATCGCCGCGAAGAGCCCGGGGACGCCCTCGCTCGCGCCGTTCACGCTCTGGAGGCGGCGCCGCAGCTCCTCGACGCTGCTGTGGCTGCGCCGCTCGGAGGCCTCGCCGAGCTCCAGGGCGAGGAGCCGGCCGAGCAGGTCGGTCGTGTCGTGCTCGTAGCAGGCGAACACCGCGGTCACGCCGCGGAGGGCGAGGTTCCGCGCCCAGTGCAGCAGGGCGACGGTCTTGCCGACCCCGGGCGGTCCACCGACGAGGGCGAGCTCTCCGCGTCGGAGCCCCCCGCCGAGCACCTCGTCGAGCAGCGGATAGCCGACCGGATGCGGGCGGAGCTCCTCGGTGTGACCGCTCCGGAGTCGGACGTCGAAGTCGTCGAGCGCGTCGCGCAGCGTCGCCGCCTGGGCCTGTCGCACGGGCTGTCCTCCTGTCCCTCCTCAGGAAACCGGCTTCGGGCGCCTCCGGTAAGGGGTGGGCGTCCCGAAGGCGTCCAGGACCGGAGTCCCAGACAGATCGCGCCCCGCGTCTCAGGCGTGGAACCCCCTTCCGGGTGTCTCATTCCTGTGCGGCGTCGGCGACCGACCGGCGCAAGCGAGAAGGAGGACGACATGTTCCGCCAGCTCATCGAGATGGTCGGTGTCCACGCCGGCTACAAGGGGACCGCTCTCGAGCGGCTCCACCGCGAGGAGGACGGGGTCACCGCCACCGAGTACGGCCTCATCGCCGCGCTCGTCGCGGTCGCGATCATCGCCGGCGCCACCCTCCTCGGGGACAGCCTGAACTCCCTGTTCAGCAACATCAGCGGCACGGTGGACGCGAACAACCCGTGAGAGGCACGGCCAGGTGAGGCCGAGGACAGACGGGAGAGTGGCATCCCGATGCGGCTCAGAGGCAGCAGCGAGCAGGGCGCGGCGGCGGTGGAGTTCGCCATCGTCGCCGGGCTCCTGCTCGTGCTGCTCGTCGGAACGGTCCAGTTCGGGATCGCCTGGAACCGCCGCCAGGGCCTGGAGGCGGCGGCGCGCGAAGGAGCACGGCTCGCGTCCGTCGGAGCGGACTTCGACGCCATCAGCGCACGGGTACGCGACGCCCAGAGCCTCTTCGACAGCGTCGACGTCCAGGTCCGCACCGACCCCGCCACGAGCGTCCCCTGCTCCGGCGGGGCCAGGAGCGTCACGGTGACCGCGCAGGTTCCCGCCAGCCCCCGGTACGCGATCACGATCCCGCTCTGGGGATCGGTCGAGGTCACCTACTCCGCGCAGGGGATCTTCAATTGCGAGTGATCCGGCGGCTCCGACACGGGGAGCAGGGCGCGGTCGCCGTCCTGACCGTGCTCACCCTCTTCGTGCTCTTCGGGTCGGCGATGATCGCGGTCGACGCCGGCAGCCTGTGGACGACGCGCCGGAGCCTCATCACCGACACCGACGCGGCGGTGCTCGCGGCCGCCGCCTACTTCGACATGAACCCCTCGGCGGCGTGCGACCCCGGCGGCGTGAACGAGGGCAGGGAGCGGGCGGTCGAGCTGCTCGAGGCGAACGGGCCGGACACCTCGCTCGTGAGCTTCGACGTCGATCCTGTCGACTGCGCCAACGGCGCCGGCAAGGTCAGCGTCACCGGCAGGGCGCCCGCGAGCCTCTTCTTCGCGCCGGTCTTCGACATCACCGAGGCGCACGCCTCGGCCACCTCGATCGCGCAGTACGGCCCGCTCGTGGCCGTCGAGGGCGCGCGGCCGGTCGCGATCTGCAAGGACGACCCCCACTACGTCGAGTGGCTCACGGACACGCACGACCCAGCCCTCGACGGGCAGCATCCAAACGGCTCCTACCCCGGTGCGACGACGACCGTCCACCGCATCTCCTTCGAGAAGAAGCACGACAGCGCCTGCGGCGACGCGCCGGGCAACTGGGGCTGGCTCGACTTCAACGGCAGCAAGCCCCCGAACGGCAACGCCGCCCTCGCCGAGTGGATCGTCCGCGGCTACGGCGGCGAGATCACGACCACCGACTGCAACCCCGAGTCGAGCGGCGACCAGGAGTGCGAGCCGAAGACCGGCGCCGGGGGGGACTCCCTCGCCGGTGCGCTCGGCGAGGTGCGCTGCGACTCCGACGTCGCCACCGGGAACTGCGACGGGTTCCCGATCGTGATCTTCGAGACCGTCACCTGCAAGGGCGGCGGATCGAACTGCCGCTACGACCAGGTCGCCTTCGTGTCGATCGTCCTCCGCGGCTGGGGAAAGATCACCGGCAAGGAGAGCAGCCACCCCTCCTGCGTCGACGACCCCGACCCGAAGACCTGCCCGTACTTCGACATCGAGTTCGTGAAGATCCTGGAGCAGGGGCGGGTGGGCGGCTCCGCGAGCGGCATCCCCACCGTCCACGGCGTCGAGCTGTGCGGCGGCGAGTACGGGGGCGTCCTCGACGACTTCTGCACCTACTGAGACAACCGAAACAGGAGGAACACCGTGGCTGGCACCCGGTTCGGACGGCGAGGCGTCGCGATGCTCGTGGCGCTCGCACTCGCGGCGACCGCCGCCCTCGCGCTGCTGAGGTACGTCCGCGACATCGAGAGCGAGGCGTTGGCCGACGCCGAGCAGGTCGAGGTCTACGTCGCCAAGGACCCGATCCCGGCGGGAACCCCGGCGAAGTCGGTCGTGTCCGGCGGCCTCGCCGAGCGACGCCAAGTCGCGAAGGCGCTGGTCCCGGCCGGCGCACTCACGACCTTCGACGGGCTCGACGGCGATGTGACCTCCACCGACCTGCTCGCCGGGGAGCTGCTCCTGCGGTCGCGGTTCGTCCCCGCCTCGGCCACCGTCGAGCTCATCTCCATCCCGGAGGACCGGCAGGCGATGTCGGTCGAGGTGGCGGTGCCGCCCGGTGTCGCGGGGTTCCTGAACGCCGGGGACCACGTCTCGGTGATCGCCTCGGTCGAGGAGGAGGCGGACGAGGACGCCGTCGAGACGACGGACGGGTCGGGAACCGCGAGCGACGACGCGACCGCCGACAAGGAGGTCCGCGTCGCCTACCTGCTCCAGGACATCGAGCTCCTCGCCGTCGGGCAGCGGATGGTCGCGGTCGAGACGACCGACGGTGAGGAGGACGGTGACGACGAGGTCCGCGCCTCCGACGACCGCGTCCTCGTCACGCTGGCGGTGACGCCGCAGGAGGCGGAGCAGCTCGCCTTCGCGGTGCTCCACGGCGAGATCTGGCTGACCCTGCTGCCCGACGGGCAGACCCCGGTCCAGACCGACGGGCGGACCCGTGCCGACGTCTTCACGACCCTCACCGGAACGAGGGGGGACTGATGATCGTCGTCGCCGATCCTGACCCCGGCTTCCGCAGCCGTGTCTCGGAGGTCCTCGAGGACGCTGGCGGCGTCGCGTACGTCGAGGACGCGGACGAGCTCACCTCGATGCTCTCTGCCCGCGACGGCGACGTCGACGCGATCCTCGTCGGCCCCGGTCTCTCGCCCGACGCCGCCTTCGACTTCGCCGAGTGGCTGAAGGGGACCCCGACCGGGGTGCTCGTGGTCGTCGATGCGCTCACCAGCGACGTCCTGCGGCGCGCGCTGCGAACCGGGGTCCGCGACGTGCTGCCGCGCGACGTCGACGCCTGGGAGCTGCGGGAGGCGGTGAACCGGGCGCTTGCCGAGAGCGCGGACAGGCGCCGGAGCGGGGGCACGACGGAGGAGCCGACGACGACGCCCTCCCGGCAGGGCGCGGTCATCAGCGTCTTCTCCACGAAGGGCGGCTGCGGCAAGAGCGTCGTGGCCTCCAACCTCGCGGTCCTGCTCTCCCGCTGCGCGAACGACCGGGTCGCGCTCGTCGACCTCGACCTCGAGTCGGGCGACCTCGCCATCATGTACCAGGTGCTCCCGGCGCTCACCATCTTCGACGCGGCGGAGAAGCTCGAGCGGCTCGACACCGAGGCGCTCGGGGGTTACCTCACCGGCCACGAGTCGGGGGTGGACCTCCTCGCCGCCCCGCCCGAGCCGTCCCTCGCCGGTGCGGTCTCGGGCGACGCCGTGCGGACGATCCTCGACCTGCTGCGCGCGTCGTATCCGTACGTCGTCATCGACGGTCCCCCGTCGTTCACCGACCAGTTCCTGGCCGGGCTCGACGTCACCGACGACCTCGTGATGGTGACCACGCTCGACGTCCCGAGCGTGAAGAACCTGAAGCTCGCCCTCCAGACGCTCGAGCAGCTCGGCTGGAGCCGCAACCGGCAACGGCTGCTCCTCAACCGCGCCGACAGCAGCGTGGGGCTCCGGGTCCGGGACGTCGAGCGGACCATCGGCACGAATGTCGACGTCCAGGTGCCGTCGAGCCGCGACATCCCGCTCTCGGTGAACGAGGGGACCCCGCTCGCGGCGCAGGGCGGGCGCTCGCCGGTCATCGACGCGCTCGCCTCGCTGGCCGGCGACCTCCACCTCAGCCACACCGACACCGACGACGACTCGGCGGCGGGCCACGTGGGCTTCCTCCGCCGGATGCTGGGATGAAGGACACGGGATGAGCCTCTACGAGCGCCTCGCACAGACCCGTGAGGCGGAGCTGACGACGGCGAACGGCGGTGGGGACGGCGGCGAGACGCGTGCCGCCCCGGTCGCGAGCGACCCCCTGGCCGAGGTGCGGCGCAAGACCCACCAGGCGTTGCTCCAGGCCCTCGGCCCGAAGCTGTACGAATCGCAGATCGAGCCGGAGGTGCTCGAGGCCCGGGTCCGCGAGAAGATCGGCGAGTTCCTCGCCGAGGAGACGACGCCGCTGTCGTCGGCGGAGCGCAAGCAGCTCGTCAGCGACACCCTCGACGACATCCTCGGCTACGGACCGATCTCTCCCTTCCTCCGCGACCCGACCGTGACCGAGGTCATGGTGAACGGCCCGACGCACGTCTACATCGAGCGTGACGGGAAGGCGCAGCGCACCGCGGCGCACTTCCTCGACGTCGCCCACCTCCGCCGCACGATCGACAAGATCGTCGGTCAGGTCGGACGGCGCATCGACGAGGCGCAGCCGTACGTCGACGCGCGGCTCGCCGACGGCTCCCGGGTGAACGCGGTCATCCCGCCGATCAGCGTCGACGGTCCCGCGCTCACGATCCGCAAGTTCTCCGCCGACCCGTTCCAGACCGACGACCTCGTGTCGTTCGGCACGATGACGGGGTCGCTCTCGGCGTTCCTCCAGCAGTGCGTCGCGGGGCGCATCAACATCCTCGTGTCGGGCGGGACGGGCGCCGGCAAGACGACGACCCTGAACGTGCTGTCGTCGTACATCCCCGACGGGGAGCGCATCGTCACCATCGAGGACGCCGCCGAGCTGAAGATGCAGCAGCCCCACGTCGTCCGGATGGAGGCGCGCCCGCCGAACATCGAAGGACGCGGACAGATCACGATCCGCGACCTCGTGCGCAACTCCCTCCGGATGCGGCCCGACCGGATCGTCGTCGGGGAGGTCCGTGGCGGCGAGGCGCTCGACATGCTCCAGGCGATGAACACCGGCCACGACGGGTCGATCTCGACGATCCACGCGAACTCGCCGCGGGACGTCCTCAGCCGCCTCGAGACGATGGTCCTCATGGCCGGGATGGACCTGCCGATCCGGGCGATCCGCGAACAGGTCGCGAGCGCGATCCAGCTCCTCGTCCACCAGGCTCGTCTCCAGGACGGCACGCGCCGCATCACCCACGTGACCGAGGTCCTCGGCATGGAGGGCGACATCATCACGAGCCAGGACCTCTTCGTCTTCGACTTCGGGATGGGACTCGACGAGAGCGGTCGCGTCCGCGGCCACCTGAAGGCGACCGGGATCCGCCCGACCTTCGCCGACCGCCTCGCGAACCTCGGGCACCGGCTCGACCCGGCGCTGTTCGCGCGCGAGACCGACGGGGCGCGGCGATGACCGGGGAGGTCGTCCTCCTCGTCGGGATCGGGGCGGCGTTCCTCGCCGTCCTCCTCGTGCTCGGCGTCTTCCTCGTCGGGCCGAAGGAGACCCCGGGAGCGCGCGTGCTGCGCCGGTCGCTCTCGGTCACGACGCGGGGCAGGAAGCCCGACGCGGTCGATACCCGCGGGACGCTCGCCCGGGCCGCAGAGCTGCTCGAGCGCCTCCCCACCGACTCGGAGCGCCAGAGCGCCCTCCAGGCCAGGCTCCAGCGGGCGGGCTGGGCCCTGCGCGCGAGCGAGTTCCGCACGGCTCGGATCGGTGCTGCGGCCGCCGGGCTCGTCGTCGGCGTCGTGCTCGTCGGCCGGCCGCTCTGGGGGGTGCTCCTCGGCGTGGTGGGGTACGCGCTCCCGACGGCGCTTCTCGCCCGGCGCGTGTCGAAACAGGAGCGGGCGTTCGAGCAGCAGCTCCCCGACGTCCTCCAGCTCCTGGCCGGGTCGCTCCGGGCCGGCTACGGGCTCCTCCAGGGCCTCGACACGGTCGCGAGGGAGGCGAGCGACCCCGCGGCCAGCGAGTTCTCCCGCGTCCTCTCCGAGGCGCGGCTCGGCGGCTCGGTCGAAGCGGCGATGGAGGCCATGGCGGAGCGCGTGGGGTCGACCGACTTCCGCTGGGTCGTGATCGCGGTCAACATCCAGCGCGAGGTCGGCGGCAACCTCGCGGCGCTCCTCGAGACCGTCGCCGCGACGATCCGGGAGCGCTGGGAGCTGCGCCGCCAGGTCCGGACCCTCTCTGCGGAGGGACGGCTCTCGGCGATCATCCTCGTCGCGCTGCCGTTCCTCGTCGCCGGCTACACGATGATGGTGAACCCCGCGTACCTCGTGGTGCTCACCTCGTCCTTCGGCGGTCGGATCGCGATCGGGCTCGCCGCGGTGCTCATGCTCGGGGGGATCGCCTGGATCCGGCGCGTCATCCGGATCGAAGTCTGAGGGAGGGACGATGCTGCTGACGATCGGAGTCTGGGGACTGTTCCTCGCGACCGCGACGGCCGCCTTCGCCGTCGTCGACTACGGCCTTCAGCGGCGCCGGGTCCGCCACGTGCTCCGCAACCTGCCCGAGGTCGAGATGCGCCCGGAGGACGTGGGGGCGCGGGCGCTCGCCCTGCCGCTGACCCAGCGGGTGCTCGGGCCGGGGCTCCGCAGCCTCGGGGCACGGGTGCGACGGTTCGCGCCGGTCGGCGCACTCGACCGGCTCCGCCATCAGCTCGACCAGGTCGGCAACCCGCACGGGTGGGACGCGGAGCGCCTCTTCGCCGCGAAGATCATCGCCGCGGTCGTGTTCCTCGGCGTGAGCGGGCTCCTCGCCTCCGTGCTCGACTGGGCCGGGCTGCGCCTCCTCGTCCTGGCCGCGATCGTCGGCTTCGTCGGCTACCAGGTGCCCGAGTGGCTGGTGCGGAGCCGGGGCGCGGAGCGGCAGCAGACCATCCGGCGTGCCCTGCCTGACACCCTCGACCTCCTGTCGATCACGGTCCAGGCCGGCCTCGGCTTCGACGCCGCCGTGTCGCGGGTCGCCGACCAGTCCGAGGGCCCGCTCGGGGACGAGCTGCGCCGCCTCCTGCGCGAGATGGAGCTCGGCAAGAGCCGCGCCGACGCGCTGCGCGACCTCGGCGCGCGCAGCGACCTGCCCGAGCTGACCTCGTTCGTACTCGCGATGGTCCAGGCCGACACGTTCGGCATCTCGATCGCGCGCGTCCTCGACGTCCAGGCGCGCGAGATGCGCTTGAAGCGGCGGCAACGCGCCGAGGAGCAGGCGCACAAGGTGCCGGTGAAGATCCTCTTCCCGGTCCTGCTCGGCATCTTCCCGGCAATGTTCGTCGTCCTGCTCGGGCCCGCCGTGATCCAGCTCTACCACGCATTGATCGCGACGTAGACGGGGGGAGGAGATGCCGAGGCTGCTCGCGCTCGCGGAGGGGGAGGTCCTGGCGACCCTCACCCAGCTTCCCGACGAGTGGCGGATCGCGGTCGTGCGGACCCTCGACGAGGCGTTGACGTGGGGACCGTCCGGCCAGGACGTGACCCTCGTCGACCTCGGCGAGGTCGACGCGTCCGTGCGGGCGGCGGAGAAGCTGCGCGACGCGACCGGCGACGCGCCATGCGTCGTCGTCGCCGCGGCCGGCGACGAGACCGCCGGCTTCCCGTCGATCGCGCGGGGATCGGTGGGCTCCCATCTGGGGGCTCTCCTGGGGGTGCTCGCCCACGGAGGCGAGGAGGTGCCGGCGGTGGACGGAACGCCCCCTCCCCCGGTCGTGACGTCCGTCCGGCGGCCGCCCACGCCAGCCCCGGTCGCCGGCGTCGCCCTCCTCCAGCGCCTCCGTGGGCGGGTGCTGCCGAACGCCGAGCCGGCGCCGACGAGTGTGGACGACCGCATCGACCGTGCGCTCGTGGCGCTCGGCGAGCTCACCGCTCTCGTCGGCGACCTGCCGGCCCTGCGGACCGTCGAGGACGTCGCGGCCGCCCTCGTGGAGGAGCTCGATGACGTCTTCGCCCCCGACGCCGCGGCGGTCTGGCTCGCGGGTCCGGATGGGCACTACGCCGTCGCGGCGTCCCGAGGCCTCACCGGTGGCGAGCGGCGTCTCCGGGTCGCCACGTCGCATCCCGTCTTCTCGGACCTCCTCACCAACGTGGACAGCGTCCTCGTCACCCCGATCGACGAGGCGCGGTCCCTGGTCGCCGGGCTCGCCGGCGCCCGGGGGACCTCGCTCATGGCCGCGTCCGTCGGCGTGGGGGGCGACGAGCCGGCGATCGTCACGCTCGCGCGCGAGGTGGAGTACCGCCGGAGCCATCTTGCCGAGCTCGAGCGGGTCGCGGCCGAGGCCGGACCGGGGATCGCGCTCGCTCGCGGGCTGGAGAAGCTCGGGGTCCTCGGCGGAGCCGGACAGGCACGGGGACCGGCGGATCTGCCCGAGGACGGACCGGCGCCGCTGCGGCAGGGGATGGGTCATGGGTAGACGAACAGCGGAGCCGCCACCAGAGACGGAGGCGCCGGTGGCACGTGTCGCCGTGGTCAGCGCCGACGCCGGCCTGTCGGTCGCGATGTCGCGCCTCCTCCTCGACCACGAGCTGCATCCGTTCGGCAACGCGACGCACGTCATGGACTCCTCGGTCGGCTACGACGCGGCCGTGGTCGCCCTCGGCACGACCGCCGCGGGCCTCGAGACCGTCGGGCGCCTGCCGGTCCCGGCGCGGTGCTGCCTCGTGATCGGTGACGACGTGCCGGCCGGCTCGTCGGACGGCCCCCGCGTCGTCCGGGCCCCGGTGCGGATGGACGCGGTGGTCGAGATCGTCCGCGAGCTCACCGGCGCCGCCACCGACACGCCTGAGACGTCGCAGCACCA
>JBOHEE010000395.1:0-3977 GCA_050700895.1 Nitriliruptorales bacterium
CGCCCCGGTCGACTTCCCACCGAGGTGGTCTGCCTTCCGGGGCGACGGGCGGGAAGATAGGCGACCGTGAGAACGGCGGTCAAGAGCCACGAGCCCCCGGCTGCCCAAGTGTGCGTCCAGCGCACGCCGAACGGCTGTCGGGTCGGCCCCAGCGGGCGTCTCCATGCCGGGGCCGGCCCCGGCGATGCTCCGGTCGTGCGGGGTCGGCGGGCGGGCGTCGGCTGCTGGCGAGAAACCTGGAAGCGCCGAAGGAGCGCTGCAAAGGCGTCGCCCCCGTCGAATTACCACCCAGGTGGTCTGCCATCCGGGGCGACGCGGGGAAACAAAGGTGGCTGGCGTTCAGCAGGTCAAGCGGGAAGGGCTGCGATCACGATAATTGTGCGCCCTCCGCGCGCCGACCTCCGCGAACGTGCGCGGGGCGGGGTGCGGCCGCCCCGACCGTTCTGTGCTTCACACCGGTTCCGGGGGGTGGAACTCAGGCACACAACGAGGAGAGGCGGGTAGCGTCGGGGGGACGGAGGAGGGAGCCGCGTGGCGGACCAGCCGCTGTACTACTGGGACTATCTCCAGCTCGACCGGCTGCTCGACGCGCAGGCCCTCGAGAGCGCACGCCGGGGCGAGCCCGCCCACGACGAGATGCTCTTCGTCATCGTCCACCAGGCCTACGAGCTGTGGTTCAAGCAGATCATCTGGGAGCTCGACGGGATCATCGGCACGATGTCCCGCGACATCCTCGAGGATCGCGAGATCGGCGAGGTCGTCGCCCGCCTCGAGCGCATCACCACGATCCAGCCGCTCCTTCTCCAGCAGCTCGAGGTGCTCGAGACGATGACCCCGCTCGACTTCCTCGACTTCCGCGAGTACCTCGTCCCCGCCTCCGGCTTCCAGTCGGTCCAGTTCCGCATCATCGAGAACAAGCTCGGCATCGACCCCGAGGAGCGCATCCGCATCGGCGGGACCGCCTACACCGAGGTCCTCAGCGACGAGCATGCCGAGCGCGTGCGTGCGAGCGAGCGCGAGCCGTCGCTGCTCACCCACGTCGAGCGGTGGCTCGAGCGCACGCCGTTCCTCCACTTCGGCGACTTCGACTTCTGGCGCGCCTACCGCGACGCGGTCGAGCGCATGCTCGATCGGGAACGGGCGGTGATCGGGGCGAACCCCAACCTCGACGAGGACAAGCGCAAGGAGCAGCTCGCCGGGCACGAGACGACCCGTGAGACGTTCGCGGTCCTCTTCGACCCGTATCGCTGGGAGGAGCTGCGCGAGCGGGGCAAGCGCCGCTTCGGCCACGAGGCGTTCCTCGCCGCGCTCTTCATCAGCCTCTACCGCGACGAGCCGATCTGCCACATGCCGTACCGGCTGCTCACCGCCCTCGTCGAAATCGACGAGGGCTTCACCGCCTGGCGCCAGCGCCACGCGCTCATGGTCCACCGCATGATCGGCAGCAAGATCGGCACCGGCGGCACGACCGGCGTGCGCTACCTCCGCGCTACCACCGAGAAGCACCGCATCTTCACCGACCTCTTCGACCTCTCGACCTTCTTCATCCCCCGCTCCGAGCTGCCGGAGCTTCCGGCCGACGTTCGGCGGCAGATGGGCTTCCGCTACGAGCCCGGCGACCAGGCGTGACCCCGGCAGGCGCCGGGCACGTGGCCCGGATGGGCGCGGCGAGGCGACCCCACGGCTGCCCGGTACGACCTGGACCAGCCGGCGTCATGACTGACCGGACCACGTCCAGGTGAAGGCGCACTTCTCCCGCTTCCTCGAGTCGGACCCCGACCGGCTCCATGTCGCCGCCCACAGCCACCATCCCTGGCCGGACGTGAGCTTCGAGGCGCAGCAGCGCGCCTGGCTCGACGCCGCTGAGCTGCACGACCGCAAGTGGGACAAGGTCTTCGGCGAGGTCATCCCGGCGTTCCAGGGCCACGTCGCGCGCCGGCTCGGGCTGCCGGACCCGGCGACGGTCACGGTCGCCCCGAACACCCACTCGCTCGTCGTCCGGCTCCTGTCGTGCCTGCCGACCCCGACGCGGATCCTCACGACCGACACGGAGTTCCACTCCTTCGACCGCCAGTCCCGCCGCCTCGAGGAGGACGCGCTCGCGGCGGTGACCCGGGTCCCGCTCGAGCCGTTCGCGACCTTCCCGCAGCGGTTCGGCGACGTCCTCACCGGGGGCGGCCACGACCTCGTGTTCCTCAGCCACGTCCCGTTCGACTCCGCCTGCATCGTCCCCGACCTCGCCGGGCTCGTCGCGGCGGTCCCCGACGACGAGACGTTCGTGATGATCGACGGCTACCACGGCTTCATGGCCGTCCCGACCGACCTGTCGACGATCGCGGACCGGTCCTTCTACCTCGCCGGGGGCTACAAGTACGCGATGGCCGGCGAGGGGGCGGTCTTCATGCACTGCCCGCCCGGCTACGGCGAGCGCCCGGTCGACACCGGCTGGTACGCGGGCTTCTGGGAGCTCGAGGAGCGGGGCGGAGCGGCGCCGCGCGGCGGTGAGGCGGGACCGGACGGGGGCGGGGCGCCCGACCAGACGGCGGCACAGGACGGCGGCCGGGAAACGCAGGCGGGGGGCCGGGAACAGGTGGCGTACGGGACGGGCGGGGCGCGGTTCCTCGGCGCGACCTTCGACCCGTCGGGTCTCTACCGCTTCAACGCCGTCCAGACCTGGCTCGACGCGGTCGGCCTCGACGTCACCGGCATCCACTCCCATGTCCGCGCCCTCCAGGAGCAGTTCCTCCAGGGCCTCGAGGAGGCCGGGCTCGGGGCGCTGCCCGCCGACCGGCTGGTGCCGGGCCGCCGCGAGGTCGCCGATCGCGGCCACTTCCTCGCCTTCGCCGTCCCCGATGCGGCCGGGCTCGACGCCGCGCTCGCCGAGCGGGGCGTCGTCGTCGACCACCGCGGCGACCGCATCCGCTTCGGGTTCGGCATCTACCACGACGCGGCCGACGTCGACGCCCTCCTCGTCCGCCTCGCCACGCTCACCTGACCTGGGTGCCAGTGGGCCTCGGGCGGTCGGCGCCTGGCAGCGCGCGGGTGCGGGACCGCCCGCGCGCGACCGTCGGCCGAATCGTCCGAGCGCCCCCGTCGGTACCGTCATTGCGACGAGAAGGGGTTCCGTGGGGGACGATTGGAGCGATGAGCTCGGTCTGCTCGTCCCGCGCCTCCGCCGTCTCGAACCGGACGCGTTCGACCGGCTCTACCTCCTCACCGTGCGACTGCTCGCGTCAGTCGCCTACGGGATGCTGCGCGACCGCGACGAGGCCGACGACGCCGTCCAGGAGGCCTTCCTCCGCTTCGTCGGCTCGGTCGCGGACTTCCGCGGCGAGGACGGCCCCGCCGTGCGCGCCTACCTCGTCCGCATCGCCAAGAACGTCTGCATCGACCGCATCCGCTCGCGTGCGCGACGCACGGAGACGCCGACCGACGACGTGCCCGACCGGCCGAGCGAACACGGCGCGGACACGCAGGTCCTGGACCAGATCGTCGACCCGGAGCTGGAGGAGGCCCTCGCTCGGCTCACTCCCGACCAGCGCCTGGCGCTCACGCTCCGCTACGTCGAAGGGCTGTCCGGCGGGGAGATCGCCGCGGCGCTCGACCGGAACCCGGCGGCGGTCTACACGCTGCTCCGGCGCGCGGAGGGAGCCCTGCGCCGCGAGCTGACGGCCGTTCGATCCGGGATCTCCGGGACGTCTACATCGTGAGAGGTCGCAGATGCATGAGAGGTCGCGAATGCCGCGGGGCGGTGAGACGTGACGGCGAATGACGAGCTCGGGGCGCGACTGCGCGCGGCGCTGGAGCACGACGTCGCCGAGGCGCGTCGCGAGGCCCACCTCACGGCGGTCCGCGGGGAGGTGAGACGTGACGGCGAATGACGAGCTCGGGGCGCGACCGCACGCGGCGCTGGAGCACGACGTCGCCGAGGCGCGTCGCGAGGCCCACCTCACGGCGGTCCGCGGGGAGGTGAGACG
>JBOHEE010000396.1:0-3985 GCA_050700895.1 Nitriliruptorales bacterium
GGAGGTCACCGCCACCGCCGCCCGCGCCGAGGCCGTCGCGCAGCTCGACCGCCTCCCGCCCCCGACCGGCCCCCGCCCCGCCCCCAGGCCGCCGGTCTGAGCCGTGAATGGCGTCGCGACCACAAGATGTTGTGGGCGCGAGCGGTTCTCATCCCCAGGGGCGCCGGCGTCAGCCGGCATGAGATGCTGACACGTGAATAGCGTCGCGACCACAAGATGTTGTGTGCGCGAGCGGTTCTCATCCCCAGGGGCGCCGGCGTCAGCCGGCATGAGATGCTGAGTTGAGATGGCAGTGACGGGGGCGCTGGTCGCAATGCCCCTGCCGTGCCCGTGCGGAAGGTTCCGTCGTTGTGTCACCGTGCGGTGACGAGATGACGGAACCTTGCACCGGCAGCGGTTCGCGGGGGCCCGTCGTTGGAGCGCGTACGGTTCGCGGGGTCGGGTCTTGAGGAGCGGCGCGTGGGTCTGTACCGGGAGCAGGGCATCGTCCTGCGGACCTGGAAGCTCGGCGAGACCGACCGCATCCTCAACATCCTCACGCAAGGCCGCGGCAAGGTCCGGGCGGTCGCGAAGGGCGTGCGCCGGCCCGGATCGCGATTCGGCGGGCGGCTCGAGCCCTACAGCCACGCCGACCTCCAGTTCGCCGAAGGGCGCAATCTCGACGTGGTGAGTCAGGCCGAGCTCATCGAGTCGTTCGCCGGCATCCGCGACGACTGGGTGCGGTCCGCGTGCGCGGCGACGATGGTCGAGACCGCGGACCGGCTCGCCCAGGAGGGCGAGCGCAACCTGCCGCTGTTCCTCCTGCTCCGGGCCGGCCTCCAGGCGCTGGACGCCGACCCGCCCCAGCCGGCGATCTTCGTCGACGCGTACCTGCTGCGGGTCGCCGGGGTGTCAGGGTTCCGGGTCTTCACCGAGGCGTGCGCCCACTGCCGCACCCCCGGTGACCACCCCTACCTGAGCGTCACCGCCGGGGGGATCCTGTGCCGCGACTGCGCCCCGTCGGGCTCGAGGGCGGTCGGGGAGGAGACGATCGCGCTCGTGCGCCTGCTCTCCGGCGGCGACTGGGCCGCGCTCCCCGCCGCCGCCGAGGAGAACCCGGCCGCGCTGCGCACCGCCGCCTCCTTCACCCGTGCCTTCGTCGAGCACCACCTCGACCAGCGCCTGCGCAGCTACCCGCAGGTTCCCCGGTGACCGTGGCTGCACCGTCCGGTCTTCCACCTCCTGCGATGGTGCGCCACCTCCGAAGCTGATCGGGTGAGCGAGAGGCCGCTGCTCGGAGGGGAGGCATGAGCGGGACCGCGGACGCCGGCGCGCCGCCCCAGCTGACGACGAGGCAGGCGCTGTGGCCGGTGATCCCGCTGCTCGTCGGCATCGGCTTGCTGATGGGCGCGAGCGGCCTGCAGTCGAGCCTTGTCTCGCTGCGAGCGACCTTCGAGGGGTTCCGCGGGCTCGAGATCGGCGTGATCGCCTCGTCGTACTTCGCTGGGTTCCTGGTGGGCGCCAAGCTCGCCGCCGCGTGGATCCGGCGGGTCGGCCACGTCCGTGCCTTCGCGGCATTCGCGTCGATCGCGTCGATCATGGTCCTGCTCCACGTCCTGGCCCCACCGGACTGACGGCGGTCGCGGCGCGACGCTGCTGCTGCTGCGCGCCGGATACCGGCCGCCCCGCGTGCCCTACGTCGGCATGCTCGCCCGAGGGTCCCTCACCACGACGCGCGTCGCGATGGCGCGCACCGTCGGCGTCAGACGGCGCCGTCGCGATGCTTCGCGGGGAGAGAGCTCGCGAAGTCGAGGCCGCGCTGCACCCAGGCGGCGAGGTCGGCGTCGTCGGCGAAGCCTTCGGTGCCCACGGAGATGGAGCCCGCCATCGGCTGGCCTGTGAAGTCCATCTCGCGCGCGTGCGGTGGCGACGTGGGTCCTCCGGGCGGCCGAGGATGCTGGGGTGTCCATCTCGCGCGCGTGCGGTGGCGACAGATCCTCCATCTGCGCCCCCAGCTGCAGGATCGTCCATCTCGCGCGCGCGGTGGCGACACTGCGTCGTCGTGCCCGTCCTTGCCGACCCGGACCATGAGGTCGTCGCCGATGATCCCGACGGTCATGTGCCCGTCGACCATGAACGCGAGCCCACCGAACATCTTCTGCTCGATGGGGACCACGTCGGCATTCGCCAGCGCCTCCCGAACCCGGTTCGCCACGTCCTCGCTGCAGGCCACGTCCCACCTCCACGGAGGAGCGACAGTCTGGCACGCAGGAGGGCAGCCGGGAACCCGCGTCGAACCCCTCGCGCATGGGCACGATCCGGCTGGCGCTCGTGGTAGTGCTCACGGCGTTGTCGCTGGGGGCGGCACCGCCGTCCGACCGCGGAGAGGCGCCGTCGGAGCTCCAGCGCTGGCAGGGGCGGTTCCTCCGCTTCGAGGCCGACGACCCGACCACTGGCCGCGACTACTGGCTCTACGTCCCTGGGAGGCTGGACCGCAACCGGGGGAGAGGCCCCACGCTCGTCGTCTACCTCCACGGCTGCAACCAGGATGCCGTGGAGGCCGCCATCGGCACGCGGTGGAACGCCCTCGCGGAGCGGGAGGGCTTCCTCGTCGTCTACCCCGACCAGCACGACCCCAACACCGACCCGCCCGAGGACCAGCTCGGCCACCACGTCGGCGGGGTCGGCAACGGGGCGCGCTGCTGGAACTGGTTCCGCCCCGAGCACCAGACCCGTGAGTCGGGGGAGCCGGCGATGATCGCCGACATCACGCGGCGGGTCATGGACCGCTACCGGGTCGATCCCGACCGCGTCTACCTCCTCGGCCTGTCGGCGGGCGGGATCATGGCTGGCGTGATGGGCGCCACCTACCCGGACCTCTACGCGGCCATCGGGATCTTCGCCGGCTGCGCGTACCCGGACTGCGCTGACGTCACGGGGCTCGCCGCCGCGGATGCGATGGGGAAGCACGCCCGGCCGCTGCCGGTCATGGTCCTTCAGGGCACCGCGGACACCCTCGTGGTGGCCCCGGCGGGGCTGACGCCGGTGCCGCAGTGGCTCGGCACCGCGGACAAGGTCGACGACGGCGTCGTGAACGGCAGCGTCCCGCGGACCCCGGCGTCGACCGAGCACCGCGGTCTCGACCCGTCGCTCCTCGACGGGCTCGGCACCGTCGGGGATCTCTGTGTGCGCAACCGCAACTTCCCCTGCCTCGGCGGGCCCCTCGGTGAGGGTGCGACCTACCCGACGAGCGTCCAGACCTACGTCGACGCACGCGGCTGCTCGCTCGTCGAGCTCTGGCTCGTCCACGGCCTCGGCCACGGCTATCCGGGTGGCGACCCGGAGGGCACATTCACCGACCCGCACGGTCCCGACGGGACCGCCGGCGCCTGGGACTTCTTCACCCGCCACCCCCGAACTTGGCGTGAGACCTGTTGAGACGCGATGAAGGATGAGTGGGGCGCGTTCGTTCACCGGGCGTGAGCGCGATCGTGCGCGACTTGTCCCTCTGCAGTTACGGATGCGTAACTGGAGAGGGAGGAGTCACGGAATGCGGGGCCGGGGCCTGCGCATCCTCGGCGCCCGAGTCGAACATCTTCTCTGCACTGCCGACTCTCTCCTCTCCAGTAACGCATGCGTTCCGAGAGAGGGAGGAGTCGCGGCGGTCAGCGGGCTCGACCCGAGGCGGAGGAGGCCCGTCTTTATCGAGACGACCGCGCAAGTCTCCAGCTAGGTCGCGGCGGTCAGCGGGCTCGACCCGAGGCGGAGGAGGCAGGAGGGCGGCGGTCGCGCGGAGAACCTTCTGGAGAACGTCCCCGCGGGTCGTCAGGGAAGGCGCGAGATGACCTCCGTGCGTGCCCGGATGCGGATCCGGACGAGGACCGCCTCCGCGGTCGTCTTCGCGCTCGTGGCGGCGGCCTGCACGGGGACGCAACCCGAGCGCGCCGAGCAGGCGATCATCACGGATGCGCCCGCCCCAGGCAGCCTCGACCAGACGCCCGCGGGA
>JBOHEE010000397.1:0-11164 GCA_050700895.1 Nitriliruptorales bacterium
CGCTGGAACAGCGGCGACTCGCCGAGCCGGCGGACCAGCCACGGGAAGGCGAGCCCGAAACCGGCCGCGATCGCGAGGACGCCGCGGAACCCGAGCGCCGCCGAGCCGATCCCGTGGATGATCGCGACGCTGCCGGCCCCGACCGCGTAGCCGACCTCGACGACCGCGACCGCCTTCGCGCGCTCCGCGGTGCGGGTCTCCTCCGCCGCGATGACGCCGACGACGGCGTTCGTGCCGGAGAGGAGCGGGCGGGCGAGGGCGACGACCGCGACGAACGTCCAGAAGCTCGGCACGGTGGCGGCGGTGACGGTGAGGAGGAGGCCGCCAGCGCACAGCCACAGCACGAGACGCCGCCCGTGGCGGTCGGCGAGGGAGGCCACAGGCAGCGAGCCGAGCCCGGCGAGTCGGACGATCGCGAGGCCGATCCCGAGGGTTGTCGCCGACAGCCCCACCCGGGCCGCCTGGTCCCCGCCCGCTCCGGGCTCGCCGAACGCGTCGGCGACGTCGCCGAGCACCGCGGTGACCCCGAACTGGCCATAGCCGGAGATCAGCGCGAGGACCGCGGCACCGACGACCCCCGGGACGAGCCACGGCCTGCCCCGGCAGCCCTGTGTGCGGTCCGGTCCGTCCGCGGCCACGTCGCCTCCGATGGGAACGCGGCGATCGTGAGCCGCCCGGGCGCCATCTTGCCCGGACGGCTCACGATCCCGGAGTACCCCCTGTCAGCGGCGGCGGCGGACCAGCCTCCGGACGGCGCCGGTGCCGGCGAGGCCTGCGACCAGGAACGCGAGAGCGACGGCCACGATCGGCCCGGACCCCTCCGACTCGTGCGCCCCGAGCGCGAGGTCCTCATCGTCGCGATCGCGGCCAGGTCGGTCGTCGGGCGGGCCGGGCGGACTCGGCCGGCCGTCGGGCGGTCCGCACGGTGGATCGACCGGACGTCCGCGTCCACGGCCGGGACACTCGCGGTCGTCCTCGTCGTCGTCGTCCTCGTCCCCGTCCTCGTCGCCCACCGTCATGCCCAGCGACGCCACCGGCGACGGGAAGCGGTCGCGCAGCGCGCGCACGTACAGTGTGTGGGTGCCGTCGGAGAGCCCCTCGATCTCCGCGGTGTAGGTCCCCGCGTCGGGGTCCACGACCGCGTAGAGCGGCATGCGGAAGTCGGGATCGTCGACCGACGCCTGGACGACCTGGGTCGTCGGGTGGAAGCCGGCGAGCTGCGGGTCGGGCCCGAGCGCCGGGTAGGCGACCTGACCGGACAGCGTGACGCTGCCCTCCTCGAGCTCGGCGCCCTCCCCCGGCGTCTCGACCGTGACCCCGAACTCGAGCCCGTCGTCGGGCTGCGGCGCCGGGGTGATCGTGACGTTCGAGGCGGTGTCGCCCTCGTGGCCGTAGGCCCAGGCGCGGTTGCCGAGGTGCACGAAGTGGAAGCTGAGCTGCTCGCCGGCCGCGACGGGCCGCACCGTCTCGAAGCTCAGCTCGAACTCTGTCCAGCCGCCGGGGCTGGTCGGCGCCGCGACCGGGTCGCTGCGCCCGATCTCCCGGTCGGTCGCCTTGAGGACCGCGACGAGCTCGGTCATCCCCGGCTCCTGCGACTCCACGAACGCGGTCACGTCCACCGTCGAGCCCGCCGGCAGCGGGTCGGCGAGCACGTCCTTCGCGGCGTAGATGCCCTTGGGGCGGTAGGCGGCGACGACCGAGGTGATGCGCTCGTCGAAGCAGGTGCCGACGTCGCCGGCGCTGTCCTCGCGGTCCATGTACTGCTCGTTGTGCGTCTCGGCGCAGGGCCCGCCCTCCTCGAACGCGGCGTCGTCCGGCGGGGTGACGTCGGGCTCGTGGACCGCACGGCGGTGGAGCCAGTAGGTGATCGGCTCGGTGGCGGCCGCGTCCTGGGCGACCGCCCCGCGGGCGGCGTCGAAGTCGTCGTCGCGCGGGTCGTCGTTCGTCAGCTCGCCGTCACCGGGGAAGGCGGCCGCCTCGGACTGGTCGCAGCCGTCGCGGGTCCCGTCCCCGTCGCGGTCGTAGCTGCCGTACTGGAAGTCACGAGCCTGGCAGTCGCTGAGGAAGAACGCGTCCTCCTCGCTGCGGTCCGGCAGGGGCGCGACCCCGAGCAGGACCTCGACCGCCCGCTCGGCGGCGGCCGGGCCGGGGGCGCCGTAGCCCTCGAAGACGTAGTGGGCCTGCTCGAGGTCCCACGTCTGCGGCAGCGGGTAGAAGCGCCCCGCCTGCTCGCCGTCGAAACGGGGCGCCGCGGACTTCAGCACGGCGGCCCGCAGCTCACGCCGGGTGAGCTGCCCGTCGTCGAGGAACCGGCTGTCGGGGATCGGGGTGCCCTCCGCGATGACCTGGCCGTCGCGCTGCCCTGGGTGGGAATGGTCGCCGAGGGCGGCGCGGACCTCGGTGAGGACGGTGCCGAACACCCCGGCGGTGTAGGGGGTGGCGGCCGAGGTCCCGCCGAAGGCGCACTGGGCGGTGTCGCCGACGCGGCACGCGGAGGGCAGGTCACCGTCGCCGAGGCTCGAGACGTGGGCGGGGACGCCGTCGGAGATGATCGCGCCCTGGCTGTCCTCGCGGATCGCGCCGACCACGATGTTCCAGTCCGGGCCGGCGACGTCGGAGCCGTAGGTGAGGATCGGCACGTCGAAGAAGGTGTTGCCCACGCCGTTGCCGGCCGCGAACAGCGTCGTCTGGCCGCGCTCGGCGGCGAGGCGGGTGGCCTGGTCGGCGCCGAAGAGCGCGCCGACGGGCGCCCCGCCGACGTAGCCCCAGCTGTTGGAGGAGATGTCGACCCAGTCGAACCCGGCGATCGTCGTCGTCCCCGCGGAGAGGGTGTCGACGGCCACGACGAGGCAGGTCGGGCAGTAGCCGTAGCGGTTGCCGGTCGCCACCGACGCGGACCCGGTCCCGTGCCCGTTGCTGTCGAGGATCGGGTGGGTGGACGCGCCGAAGCCGCCGGCGTCGACCGCGCCGACGACCTTCGTGCCGGGGATCCAGTACATCCGTCCCGGCTCGATGTAGCGGTCGTCGGGATCCCAGAGGTAGGCGTCCTGGTCGGGGAAGTAGCCCTGCCCGAGCGTGATCGGGATCGCGATCGCGTCCGCCGGGTAGCCGGGGATGTACTCCGACGGGTGGCGGGTGAAGTTGCGGGTCAGCTCCAGCACCTCGGGGTCGGGGTAGGTCGCGGCGGAGAACTCGAGGTGGTAGGGGTTGACCCCGCTGTCGGCGAAGCCGATCACGGTGACCGGCGTGGCGAGCCGGTCGAGGTCCTCCTGCGTCCCGACGTGGACGGACGTCATCTCCCGTGACTCGTGGCCGTCAGCGGAGGTCGCCTTGAACGACACGAGGCGGCGGCCGGCCGGGAGGGCGGCGGCGACCTCGGCGCCGGCGGTCTCGAAGACGCCGTCGAGGTCGAGGTCCCAGGCGGTCGTCACGCCCTGGCCGCCGTCGACCGCGCCGGTGAGGAGCTGCGCCTCGCCGGTCACGAACTCGTACGGCCCTCCGGCGTCGACCCGCGGCCGCGGGTCCTCGGTGACGTCGCGGGTCACGAGGAGGCGGGCGGTGTCTGGGAACGGGGTCCAGCGGAGGATCTCCGCGGTCCACTCCCCCGCGGCCGGCTCGGACACGGTGACGCGTGCCGGCTCGCCGGGCGGCGGGTTGTCGCCGCCGGACTGGTTGCCGTCGGGGTCGACGCGCCGCAGCTCGTAGTCGCTGCGCTCGACGCCGAAGGTCAGCTCCGCGGTCATGACCGCGGTGTCCTCCGGGACCGTGAACGTCCGCCGCGCGAAGAAGGCGACCGCGACGAGGCCGGGGAGGTTCTCGATCCCGTCCTCGTCGAAGAGCACCTCGAGCGCGGGCTCGTAGACGACGAAGACCACCGTGTCGGAGGCGCTGGCGCCGGCGGCGTCGGTGACGGTGAGGGTGGCGGTGTAGGTCCCCGGCTCGAGATCGTCGGTCGCGATGACCGCGGTGGGGTTGTCGGGCGCCGCGACGGTCCCTGCCTCCGTCGACCAGGAGTGCGCGTACGGCGCAGTCCCCCCGAAGCTCGTCCCGTGCAGCACGACGTGGTCGCCGACCGGCACGAAGGCGGAGTCGCCGGCGTCCGCGACGAGCGGGGCGTCGGCCACCGTCAGGCCGGAGACGAGCGGCGGCTCCTCCGCCGGTGTGCCGGGTGCCGCGACCGCGCCGGGAGCCCCGGCGAGCAGCGCGGTGATCGCCGTCATGGCAACGAGCAGGCGGAAAGAGGGAACAGCGAAGGAGGTCACGGGCACTTCTCCGGCACGGCGGTCACGGCGTTGCGAGGCCCCGGGGTTCGGAGGCACGCATGGGACTTCGCCACCTACGGACCGAAGTCCTTCACGCCGAAGCAGAAGTTCGCCGCGCGCCCGCCTGGCGTCCCGGTCGCAAGCGCCCGAAGGGGTCAGCGGCCGAGCAGGTCGAGAAGCTCTTCCGCGACCCACCAGCGCCGCGGCCGACCCGTCCCGACCGTGGCGGGCTCGACCTCGACGAGGACACCGGCTGCGGCGAGCGACTCCAGTGCGGCCAGCGCTGCCGGGCGGCTCACTGGCAGCAGCTCGGCGACATGAGGTGCGCTGACGACCGGGCGGGCGGGAAGGAGCGGCAGGAGCCGCCGAGCCGCCGAGTCGGCGCGGAGATGCGCGGTCGCCTTCGCCCAGCGCTCGTGGAGCTCATCGAGCGCGTCGAGGACGCGTCCGCTGCTCGCCGCAGCCGCTGCGACCGCGTCGGCGAACCAGCGGACCCATGCGTCGACCTGGTCCTGACGGTAGAGGGCGAGGCCCGAGAGGTAGCCGCCGATGTCGCGAGCGAACTCGGTCGACACCGGCGGTGGGAACCTGACCTCGAGGCGACGGGCGAAGACCCACCCGATCAGAACGCGGCCGATCCGACCGTTGCCGTCCGCGAAGGGGTGGATCGTCTCGAACTGGGCGTGGGCGACCGCCGCCTGGCTGACCGGGTCGATGTCCTCGCGGGAGAGGAACGCGACGAGGTCCTGCATCAACGGGGCGATCGCCTGCGGTGGCGCACCGACGTGCGCCGCCACGAGCGGGTTCGCTCCGCCTACCCAGCCGATGGCGTCCCGCCATGCGCCGACATGACGCTCCTCGACGCGTCGGGCGTTGCGCATCAGACGCCGATGCCAGGCGAGCAGCGTTGGAACTGTGAGCGGCGCCGGTGTCGCGAGCGCATCCGCGACCACCGCGAGGTTGTCCGCCACCCAGGTCGCAACGTGATCGTCGGCCTCGACGCCTGCCGCGGCCATCGCGACGTCCGCCGGGGAGGCGCGCAGCCCTTCGATCGCGCTGGATGCGAGTCCTTCGGCCCGCAGGAGGAGGCGCCCGACGACGTCGAAAGGGCCTTCGGTGCGGGCGCTGGTGGACGTGACCGCGGCCGCGGCCTGTTCGGTACGCCGCACCGTCGTCGTGGTCAGCTCGGGGTTGGCGTCAGCGATCGGCGGCGGGTCGGCCGCCTCGACCGTCCGCCGCTGCCACTCGACGGGCACCGTGCGCTGCATGAGACATCCTTGCCTAGCACCGTGGCTTTGTAATGGATCATACGCCAAACCTTAAAAACTGTCCGGGTTGAGTGACGTCGACGTTCCTCGGCTCGTGTGGCCACATCTTGAGTGACGTCGACTTTCCTCGGCTCGTGTGGCCACATCGCCAACCTCACCCACGGCCCCACCGAGGACGGCCGCTCACGATCCCAGCGATGACGGACGGATCGTGACGAAAGGTGTCGTTGCAGGCGGGCTGCCCGCCCGGGGACGAGCCAGGTCCGATGAGGCGGATCTCCTTGAAGAGGTGGTAGGCGGTCGTCCAGTCCGCGCGCGGCTCGAACGAGAACGAGTAGAGGTGGGCGGGGATGTCGCGAGATCGTCAGGCGGTTCGGGGGCGTCGACCTCGTCGTGAACAACGCGGGCATCGCCGCGGTCGGGGCCGAGGCGAAGGCCCTCCACGTGCTCGTGCGTCTGCTCGGCGGGCGGACGTCCAGGGCCCTCGCCCGGTTCGCGCCGCGGAAGCTGGCTCAGGGCGCCCGGTCGGCGAGGACCGCCTCGAGCGGCGCGCCGGCGGCGCGCAACACCGACAGCCCCGCCTCAAGGAGAAGGCGCACGAGCTGATCGCGGTCGAGCCCCACTCCCCCGTCGCGCAGCCACGACACCACAGCCTCCTCGCTGAAGGCGATGTAGCCACGCGCGGTGTGCCGAGGGCCGGATCGGCCTCGTCCGGCTCGAGCCCGAGCCCGTCGAGGATGCGGTCGGCGAGGACGACGCGGGTCTGCTCGAAGACGGTCCGCATCTCGGCGCTGCCGCCGGCGGCGCCGCGGACGAGGGCGAGGTAGAGGGCGCGGCGCTCGGTGACGTAGTCGAGGTAGGCCGCGATCCCGCGGGGCAGCCGCTCCGGCGGGTCGAGTCCCTCGTCCGGCGCGGTGACCGCGAGCAGCTCCTGGGCGGCGTCCTCGGCGAGCGCGACGAGGAAGTCGCGGCGGGAGGGGAAGTAGTGGAAGAGAACCCTCGTCGAGGCCTGCATCGACTTCGCGCAGGCCGCCAGTCACGACGAGCTCGTCCTGTGGACCGACGACGTCCTCGTCGATGCGCGGCGCAGCTACGAGCGCGCAGGCTTCACGCCCGTGGAGGAGGAGCCGCACGACAGCTTCGGCCCGAGGTCGTCGGCCAGTACTGGACGCTCCCACTCTGACCGGTCAGCCCCCGATGCCAAGCAACGCGATCGCGGCAAGGGACACGACCCCGATCGCGACGCTCGCCGCGAACCCGGTGTAGAGCAGCGGCCGTCCGAGCGACGCGATGCCGGAGAGTCGCAGCGTCAGCCCGATCGTCGCCACGACGAACACGATGAGGTGCTTCGCGAAGTCGCTCAGCAGGCCGCCGAACCCGAGCAGCAGTCCGGCCGAGCCCAGCACTGCGAGGACGGCGAACCCGAGGACGAACCACGGCATGCCCGACAGGACCGCCCGCGAGGTCCCCGAGGCGCTGACCGCCCCGCGGTCGTCGCGTACCGACACCCACGCCGCCGCCAGCATCATGACCGGGATGAGGAAGAGCGTGCGGACGAGCTTCACGAGCGTCGCCACCTCCCCGGCCTGCGGCCCGAGGGCGAACCCGGTGGACCGCGGAGGCGGTGTCGTGCACCGCGACCTAGTGTCCTCGACGCCGCCAGAGGGGAGGAACCGCCCGTGAGCAGCCTCGACGACTTCGACCGCGTCCAGCTGATGTTCGGGCCGTCGCCGATCCATCCGCTGCGGCGGCTCACCGACCACCTCGGCGGCGAGGTGGAGGTGTGGGCGAAGCGTGAGGACTGCAACTCGGGGATCGCGTTCGGCGGCAACAAGGTCCGCAAGCTCGAGTACCTCGTCGCGGATGCGCTCGCCCAGGGCTGCGACACGCTCGTGTCGATCGGCGGGGTGCAGTCGAACCACACGCGACAGGTCACGGGGGTCGCCGCCCACCTCGGTCTCAAGGCAGTCACCGTCCAGGAGCACTGGGTCGAGTGGCCGGACGTCGTCTACGACAAGGTCGGCAACATCCAGCTCACGCGGATCATGGGCGGCGACGTCCGGATGGATCCCGCCGGCTTCGACATCGGGATCCGCGAGAGCTGGGAGCGGGCGCTCGCCTCGGTCGAGGAGGCCGGCGGCAAGCCGTACCCGATCCCCGCGGGCGCGTCGGACCACCCGCTCGGCGGGCTGGGGTTCGCGAACTGGGCGCTTGAAGTCGCTGAACAGGAGCGAGAGCTCGGGATCTTCTTCGACACCGTCGTCGTCTGCACCGTCACCGGCTCCACCCACGCCGGCATGATCGCCGGGTTCGCGCTGGAGGACCGCGGACGCCGGGTCATCGGCATCGACGCGTCGGCCACGATGGACAAGACGCGCGAGCAGGTCACGCGTATCGCCCGACAGACCGCGGAGGCGATCGGCGTGAACCGCCCGCTCACCGACGACGACGTCGAGCTCGTCGACGGCTACAGCGCCGGCACCTACGGCATCCCGGACGCGGGCACGCTCGACGCCATCCATACGGTGGCGCGGCTCGAGGGGATGCTCACCGACCCCGTGTACGAGGGCAAGTCCATGGCCGGGCTGACGGGGATGGCCAAGAGCGGCGAGATCCCCGCCGGCGCGAAGGTCCTCTACGCCCACCTAGGGGGACAGCCGGCGCTGCCTGCCTACGCGGGCGTGCTCTAGCTAGGAGTCTGGTGCTCAACGTGGTGTGCGGCTGGGCGAGGACAGGTCGTCATCCGGCAAGGCGCGGCGAGCGCCGCGCAGCAGCGCTACGCAAGCGCGTCCGCAACGCCGCCAGGGGCGATCTGGACCGGCCAGACGCGCGCCGGAGTTGGGCACCAGGCTCCAGCTAGGGCGCAGCTAGGGCCGAGGTCGCGGAGGACGTCTCGCCGCTCCCGTTCGGCCGGGACCACACTGCCTATGCTCGCGCAATGGCGACCTGGGATGACGTCCGCCGTCTCGCGATGGCTCTGCCGGAGGTCGAGGAGCGGCGCTCTGGCAGAGACGACCTCCTCCAGTGGAGCGTCAAGGACAAGCTGTTCGTCTGGGAACGTCCGCTGCGCAAGGCGGACCTCGAAGCGCTCGGTGACGCCGCACCGGACGGAGAGATCCTCGGCGTCCGGGTCGCGAACCTCCACGTCAAGGAAGCGATCCTCGGAGGCTCTGGAGTCGAAGAGCCCGGCGCGCGGGACCGACTGGGCCGGCCACTCCTGGTGGTGAGCGCCCACGAGCGCCCCTTACGGAGCCCTCGAAGACACATGAGACGTCCCCGGATCCGACAGCCGGGGCTCATGACCTGACATCGGCGGCTGCGCCAGCAATCCGGATTGACCGGCCGGATAGGTCCTGAGCGGCGGGTGGCCGGTCTCCCAGCGGTCGAGGATCGGCTCGACGATCTCCCATGACTCCTCCGCTTCGTCGCCGCGGATCGACAGGGACGGGTCGCCCTTCAGCAGCCCGAGCAGGACCCAGCCGTAGGCGGGTAGCCGTGACGGGGCCATCTCCGTCGACAGGCTCGCCTGCTCGAGCGCGAAGCGCTCCCCCGGCGCGTTGAGGTTCAGCTCGAGCGACAGACGTTCGGGGTCGAGCGGGATGCGGAGCACGTTCGGCTGCGCCTCGCCCGCGAGCGACCGCAGCGGCACGTCGCGGAAGCGGACGACGATCTCGCGGCGGTCCTCACCGAGGGCCTTGCCGGTCCGAAGGGTGAAGGGCACGCCGGCCCAGCGCCAGTTGTCGACGAACAGGGTCGCCTCGGCGAACGTCTCGGTCGCCCACTCGGGATCGACCGACTCCTCGTCGACGTAGGCGGGGACCTTGCGGCCGTCGATCTCACCGGAGGTGTAGCGGGCCCGGACCGTGTGGCGGTCGACCTCCTCCGGCGAGAAGCGCCGCACCGCCCGCAGGAGGTCGCTCTTGCGGTCCCGCAGGTCCTGCGCCTCGAACCGGGTCGGCGGCTCCATCCCGACGAACGCGAGGAGCTGGAGGAGGTGGTTCTGGACCATGTCGCGCAGCGCCCCGACCTGGTCGTAGTAGCCGCGGCCCTCCAGCGTCAGCGTCTCCTCCCAGACGATCTCGACCGACGCGACGTGGTGGCAGTTCCATACGGGCTCGAGGATGCGGTTCGCGAACCGCAGCCCGAGCAGGTTCCGCACCGTCTGCATGCCGAGGAAGTGGTCGACGCGGAAGACCTCCTCCTCCTCGTCGACGCAGCGGTCGAGGAGCGCGTTCAGCTCGCGGGCGTGCTCGAGGCTCGTCCCGAACGGCTTCTCGATGGCGATGCAGCTGCCCGGGGCGAGGCCGGCGGCGGTCAGGGCCTCGATCGCCGAACCGAAGACCGTCGGCGGGAGGGCGAGGTAGACGGCGGAGGGCCCCTCGTCGGGGCGCAGCACCTCGCGGACGCTGTCGGGGTCGGTCGCGTCGACCTGGCCGTGGACGAGTCGGCGGACGAACGCGTCGCGCGCGTCGGGGTCGAGTTCCGGAGCGTGCTCCTTCAGCGATTCTGCGGCCAGGTCGCGGTAGGCGTCGGTGCCGAGCTCGTCGCGGTCGGCGCCGACGACCTCGAAGCCGTCGGGGAGCCGGTCCTCCGCGTCGAGCTCCGCGAGCGCCGGCAGGAGGTAGCGGCGGGCGAGGTCGCCCGCCCCACCGAAGACGACGATCCGGTCGAGCACCCGTCAGCCCGCGGGCTCGCCGGGCGCCTCGCCGGCCCGGTGGAGGGGGTGGCCGCCGAACTGGTTGCGCAGCAGCGCGACCGCCTTCGCCTGCGGCGAGCCGACGTCGCGGTAGGCCATGAGGGCGTCCTGGGCGGCGGCGGTGACCGGGGCGGGGATGTCGCGGTCGAGCGCCCTCTCGAGCACCCACTTCACCTCGCCGGCGTCCTCGACGCAGGTGGAGAGCTCGTCGAGGTCAGCGTGCTCGCGCAGGGCGTTGCCCAGGAGCTCGATCCGCCAGCCGCGGATCACCGTGCCGTGGTTCCCGTGCTCGAAGAGAGCGCCGCGAGGTCGATGTCGTCGGCGCGGGGCGAGCGGGCGAGGAGCTCGACGCCCTCCCGATCACCCGGAGCATGCCGAACTCGATCGCGTTGTGGACGAGCTTCACGAAGTGGCCGGTCGGCGACGAGCGCATCGAGGGTCGGCGCGGTCGACAGGCCCTCCTTCTCCGCGCGCGCCCGGGCGTTGTGGGACAGGTCCCAGCCGACCGGCTCGTGACCGGCCTTCTGCGCCCGGAGCGCGAGGCCGAGGCCCATCCGTCCGAGTCCCACAAAACCGATGCGCATGTGTCCCTCCCGTCGGCGTGCCCATCGTGGGTAACATAGGTGCGTGGACGCACCTTCCGGCCCTGACCGTCGGACGCGGGCCGTCCGACGGTCGCTGCCGGCCACCACTGACGGACCAAGATGGGGCCGGACCTCGCAGCCGACACCGGTGGTCGCATGGCCGAGCAGACGTCTCAGCCGATCGAGCGGGTCGACGGGTACCTGCCGATCGAGGACCACGGGCTGATCGGCGACGGCAGGACCGCCGCGCTCGTCGGGCGCGACGGGGCGGTCTCGTGGCTGTGCGTGCCGCGCTTCGACTCCCCACCGCTGTTCGCCGGGCTGCTCGACCGGGAGCGCGGCGGCGCCTTCACC
>JBOHEE010000398.1:0-1596 GCA_050700895.1 Nitriliruptorales bacterium
CGACCGCGGAGACGGCGAGCACGATCCCCCGTCCCCGGGCCCCCAGGCGGCGATGGCGGCGAGAGGGCGCTGTGATGGCTCGCATGCGACGTCCCGTGTTCCGCGGGGCAGACCGTCCGCCCCTGCCTCCTACCAGTACGGATGACACGCCTCGCTCCTTACGGCTCGTAGGGGAGGAGATGCCTGGGTGGCGACGAGACGGTCCACTCGAGACCGTCACCCGGTGAGCCGCCAGGAGAGGCGGAGATGGACCGGCTCGCCGTCGGCGTCGGCGAGGGCGGGGCAGTCGAGGGACCCGCTGCGTTCGCCGGCCGCGACCTCGAGCGCGCACGGCTCGAGCGCGGTGCGGAACTCGCGGACGGCGCCCAGGTTCTCCCGCGTGACCTCTCCGGCCGGATCTTCGAGCTGCACGAGCACGAGGAAGGCGTTGCTGAGGCCCGAGACGATCGACGCCGCCTCGGTCGCGTCGGCGGCGTCGACGCCGGCAGGGATCTCGAACGTGCCCCCGTCACCGACGTAGCTCGACCCGACGAGGTCGAACGCGGCGCGGAAGAGCTGGCCGTCGCCGAGCGCGACGACGTCGAGCAGGCCGACGGAGAGCAGCCGCAGCGAACGGTCGGGCACGTCGAAGGAGGTGACGACGCGGAGGTCGTCGATCTCCTCCTCCCACGAGAAGCTCGCCGCCCCCTCGACGTCGACGCGGACGTGAGCGGGCACGCCGCGCGAGACGACGGGTCCGCGGGTCTCGCCATCGCCGGGCTGCGGCGCGACGGAGGCGTCGGCTGCGGCGGCTGCGTCGGAGTCACGCGTACATCCACCGGCGAGGAGTGGCAGCACTGCGAGCGCGACGACTGCGCGTCTCATGGGCATCCCTCGTCGCCGGCGACGTCGAACCGGTCCCGTGCCCAGCCGCCGCGCTCGCCGTCCTCTGACGAGCCACCGACGAGGACCGTCGCCGGCCCGGGGGGGACCTCGGGAGCCACGGCGACGCGCCAGAGGTAGCGGCCTGACATGTCCGTGGTGGCGACGTTCATGGCGCCGTGCGCCCAGCCGTCGGAGAAGGCGATCCCCATCGAGACGCCGCTCGAGGGCTCGGTGTCGATCGTGATCGCCATGGCCGACCCCGGACTGACGCAGCGCGGCTCGATCGTGAGGACGATGCCGAGCGGTCCGCCGGTCGTCGGTTCCGGCGCCGGGAGCGGCGACCCCGACGTGTCCGCGGGGGAGGGCCGCTCGCCCCGACGCGCTGCGGCCGCAGGGTCCTGCGGTGCCGCGGCGGAGGTCGGCCCGTAGGCGGAGGAGGTGGCCGCCGGCTCCGTCCGGCCGGTGCCGCTGGTGCCGTCTCGAGCGTCGAGCCGCTGATCGGACGCGTGGAGGGCCGGCTGCGAACCGTCGCCGCCCTCGGCGACGGCGCCCGGCGTGCAGGCGACCGCCACGACGAGCAGCGCCCCGAGGGCGAGGAGAAGGATCGAGCGGCCGGCCATCGTCGTGACCTACCCGGCCGCCGCGGCGGCGGTCTGCTCGCCGAGGTAGGACTCGAGGAGCTGCGGGCTGTCGCGGAGCTCGCGGGAGCTGCCCTCGAGGGCGACCTGGCCC
>JBOHEE010000399.1:0-4016 GCA_050700895.1 Nitriliruptorales bacterium
CGACCGCGGACGTCGACACAACGGGCGCCCCGGGCGGACGGAGGTTCGGGAAGGAGCGACGTCCGCGGGGCGCGCGGGCGGTCGGGGTGTCGCGGCGCTCCGATACCGTCGGCCACTCTCCCTGGACGGAGCCCATGAGCGACCCTGGCAGCGAAGGCGGCGGTCGCCGCGACACGGTTGCCCACCTCGTCGAGGCCGCAGGCCTCACGAAGCGGTTCGGTGACCTGACCGCTGTGAACGCCGTCGACTTCCATGTCGACAAGGGCGAGGTCTTCGGGTTCCTCGGTCCCAACGGCGCCGGCAAGACCTCCACGATGCGGATGATCGCCGCGGTCTCGCCCCGCAACGAGGGCCACCTGCGGGTCTTCGACCTCGACCCGGACAGCGACGGCCGGCAGATCCGCGCCCGGCTCGGCGTCGTCCCGCAGGAGAACCGCCTCGACGAGGAGCTCACGGTCGAGGAGAACCTCTACATCTACGGGCGCTACTTCGACCTGCCGGGAGACCTCATCCGCAGCCGCGTGAAGGAGCTGCTCGCGTTCGCGCACCTGTCCGACCGCCACGCCGACAAGGTCGAGCCGCTCAGCGGCGGGATGAAGCGGCGACTGACGATCGCGCGGGCGCTCGTCAACGACCCCGACCTCGTGGTCCTCGACGAGCCGACGACCGGCCTCGACCCCCAGGCCCGCCACGCGCTGTGGGACCGGCTCTACCGGCTGAAGCAGGAGGGGGCGACGCTGCTCCTCACGACGCACTACATGGACGAGGCGGAGCAGCTCTGCGACCGGCTCGTCGTCATGAACGAGGGGCGGATCATCGCCGAGGGGTCGCCGCTCGAGCTGATCCGTCGCCACGCGACGCGCGAGGTGGTCGAGCTGCGGTTCGCGGTCGGCCACCAGCCGCCGGAGAGCCGCTTCGAAGCCATCGCCAAGCGCGCGGAGATGCTGCCCGACCGCGTCCTGCTCTACACCGAGGACGCCGAGGGGACGATCGCCGCCGCCGACGAGCGCGGCATCCGTGCCGAGGCGGTGCTGACCCGGCGCAGCACGCTCGAGGACGTCTTCCTCCACCTCACCGGCCGGATGCTCGTCGACTGATGGCGACGCCCGTCCCCCTTCGGGTCCTCGAGAGCCACGCCCGCGTGTACCGGCGCACGTGGCGTGGGAGCGCGATCAGCGCGTTCCTGAATCCGATCCTGTACCTCGCGGCGCTCGGGATGGGGCTCGGGACGCTCGTGGACCGCGGCGACACGGCGGCGCTCGCGTTGCCCTACGTCGAGTGGCTCGCCCCGGCGCTGCTCGTCGCCTCGACGATGCAGACCGGGTTCAACGAGTCGGCGTGGCCGGTGATGGCCGGCCTGAAGTGGCGCGAGACGTACCACGCGGCGCTCGCGACCCCCGTGGGGGTGCGTGACCTCGTGCTCGGCCACATCGGCTGGGTGACGATCCGCGTGACGATGACCGGCCTGGTCTTCGCGATCGTCGCCGTGGGGTTCGGCGCGATGCGCCCCGTCGCGGTGCCCCTGGCGGTCGCCATCGGGACGCTCACCGGCATCGCGTTCGCGGCGCCGATCACCGCCTACACCGCCGGGCTCGACCGCGACTACCACCTCACGTCGCTGATGCGGTTCGGGATCGTGCCGATGTTCCTCTTCTCCGGCACGTTCTTCCCCATCGAGCGGCTGCCCGGCTGGCTCGAGCCGGTCGCGTTCTTCACCCCCCTCTGGCACGGCGTCGAGATCGCCCGGGCCGTCGGGCTCGACGAGCCGACCAGGCTGCCGATCCTGGTTAACGTCGCCGTCCTGGCCGTCCTCGCGGTCGCGGGGACGGCGGCAGCGATCCCGTTGTTCGCGCGGCGGCTCGTGCCGTGAGCGTCACCTCCGCCACCGAGGCGCTGTCGTCGCTGCTGCCGACCTGGGGTCGGTTCGCCGGCGCCCGCCACGTCTACGAGCGCAACCTGCTCGTGTACCGCCGCGCGTGGCTCATCGTCTTCAGCGGCTTCTTCGAGCCCCTCTTCTACCTCTTCGCGGTCGGCGTCGGCGTCGGCACGCTCGTCGGCGACGTCCAGGGCCCCGGCGGGCAGACGATCACCTACGCCCAGTTCGTCACCCCCGGGCTGCTCGCCGCGTCGGCGATGAACGGCGCGGTGCTCGAGTCGACGATGAACGTCTTCTTCAAGCTGAAGTTCGGCCGCATCTACGACGCGGTGCTCTCCACCCCGGTCGAGCCGGGCGATATCGCGGTCGGCGAGATCTCGTGGGCGCTGACCCGCGGCGGGCTCTACGCGGTCGGGTTCCTCGTCGTCGCCGGCATCGGCGGGTTCATCCCGTCCTGGTGGGGGCTCCTGGCGCTCCCTGCGGCCATCCTCATCGGCCTCGCCTTCGCCGGGGTCGGGATGGCGGCGACGACCTACATGAAGTCCTGGCAGGACTTCGACCTCGTCACGCTGTTCGTCCTGCCGATGTTCCTCTTCTCCGCCGTCTTCTACCCGCTCGACATCCTCCCGCCCGCGTTCCAGCTCCTGACGCAGCTGTCACCGCTGTACCACGGTGTCGAGCTGATGCGGGGGTTCATGTTCGGGATGTTCGACCTGTCGATGATCGGCCACGCCGCGGTCCTCGTCGCGATGTGGCTGACCGGCATCGCCATCGCTGCCCGTCGCATCCGCAGCCTCCTCCTCACCTGACCGAACCGTCGCGCGCTCCGCGGCGCTGTCCCCAGGCGTCTCAGGAACCGCCGCCGACGCGCCACTGCGCGGGCGTAGCGTCCCTTGCCGACCCCAAGGTGGAGACGCAACGTGGTGGACGAGCGTCGAGCGGTGCGTGAGTGGGCCTCGCACTGGTCGATGCAGGTCGGCTCTCAGGCCGGCATCCCGGCCGCACGGCCGACGTCGACTCACGCGGGGCCGCCAGCGTCGCGCGCGGCCTTCAGAGCCGCCCGGACGGTCGCCACGACAACCTCCGGCTCGTTTCTGAGCTGCCACGCGGTGAAGCGCAGGAAGCTGCGCCAGTCGGTCAGCACGACGGCGTTCTCACGACGGAGATCGTCGTTGCGGTCGGTCGGGAGCCCGTGGTACGCGGGCGTGTCGAGCTCGACAGGGACCTTCTCGGGAAGGAAGGCCGCGTCGAGGATCCGCAGATCACCGTTGACGTCACGTACCGGGTGGTTCATGACCGGCTCGGGCAGGCCTGCCCCGCGCATCAAGCGGGGGAAGAGGGCCTCGACGTCGCTGCGTATCCGTTCCTCCTGGGGGTCGAGTTCTTCGACGACTCGGCGCATCGCGCCGGAGCCGCGGGCACGGCCGAGGATCGCGCCGACCTCACGCAGTTCCGAGAGCCTCGTGACACGCCGGCGGATGGCGTCGACGACGGCCGAGCGCAGTTCCTCGTAGGGAACGCAGCCAGCGAGGTCCCAGAGGGTGCGGGCGACACCCGTGACCGGGACACCGCGATGGTTGACTGAGCCTGAGTGGGCGTCGGGGAGGCAGGCGGTTGTACGGATGCGGACATACCGCAGCGACCTGGAGCTGCGTCGCTGGCGAGGCACGAGCACATCGACCTCGTCCGGCAACGGACATCCACGGAGCTCCCAGAGGTGCGCGGCTGAGCGGTGCGAGAGCACGGCCGCTGGCCCGAGCGCCAGAACCGCCGCAGTGACCCGCGTGAGCGCGGAGTCGGGCGCAGCCGCGAGCTTGTAGACACGCGGGTGGAGCACCTCGTAGGTGCCGGCGCGTACGCGATCGTCGAGCGTCGAACCGGGGACCCCGTCGGCGAGTGCCTGCTCACGGGTGAAGACACCGTTCTGACGTCGGGTCAGGTTCAAAAGGCGGCGATCTGCGTCCTTCGGCATGCCACAAGGATCGCCTCGTTCCCTGCTCAGCTGTCGACTGGCTCGCGGCGAGCTGTGGATTACTCATCGAGGTCGGCCATATGGCCGGAATCCCGGCCTGAGGACCGACATGGATCGAGGCGGGACCCCCGGGCCGGGGGCCGGGGGGTTAGTTAGTCGGGGCGGGAC
>JBOHEE010000400.1:0-1716 GCA_050700895.1 Nitriliruptorales bacterium
GCGCTCAGCCTCCTCGGGGCCGGCTTCCTCGGTGCCGCCGCCGTGGTCCGCCGGCGGGCTGGCGGTGACGCGTCTCTCGCTCACGAGTGAGCCGAGAAGACTCCTCGAGCCGATCGAGTGGCGCTACTTCCCGCAGGAGCACGCAGCCACATTCGACCCGGTCGCGGACTCGTCGCCGTTCGAACCCTTCGCGCTCGGCCCGTCCGGCTAGTAGCGCTAGCGTCGTCCCGTGCGGCGCCGGCCGCCGGGGTGCGACCGAGGAGCCTCCATGGCGGAGCTGATCGAGTCACCGGTCCGCGTCGCTGCCGCAGGCGAGCCGCCGAAGACGATCGAGGAGTTCGCCGGCCGCGCCAGCAGCGGCGAGGAGCGCCTCAGCATCGCCCGGATGCGCTCGCCGCGTGGCTGGACGGAACCGGGCCAGCGCCCGGAGTTCGACGAGTACACCGTCGTGCTGGACGGGGCGCTGCGCGTCGAGACGGAGGGCGACACCGTCGACGTCCGAGCCGGCCAGGGGATCCTCGTCCGCGGCGGGGAGTGGGTCCGCTACTCCTCACCCGAGGGCGCGGAGTACGTCGCCGTCTGCCTCCCGGCGTTCTCCCCCGAGACGGTGAACCGCGACGCCTGAGCGGTCACGGGTCGGTGCGGCGCTCAGGATCCGCGCGAGCAGCGTCGGACGGGTTTCGAACCGCGACGCCTGAGCGGGTTCGGGGGGCTCAAGAAGTCGAGCGGCCTCTCCAAGTCTCTCTTTGGACGCGAGACGTAGCCCCCGACTGAGAGGTCACGGGTCGGTGCGGCGGTTCTCGCCGCGGTCGGCGGTCCGGTCGGGGCAGCGGAGGATCGTCGGGGACCGGACGATGAGCTGGCGGGGGAGCGCGACGCGCGCGTCGCTGGGGATGCCGAGGACCCGGAAGGCGACCCGCAGCGTCTCGACGACCTCGAGCGCCCGCTCCGTGTAGTACTCGCAGTTGTCGAAGCGTGCCCGGACGAGGACCGTCCGTTCCTCGGACGGCGGGATGGCGAAGGCGGTGAAGGGCGACGACGCAGCGACAGGGTCGGTGGTGGCGACGTGGGCCTGCGGGAAGTAGCGCAGCTCGACCGGGTCGAGCAGGGGGAGTTCGATGTCCTGGCCCAGCCCCGTGACGGTGACCGCGAGCCGGCCCTCGTTGCGCAGAGTCACCGCGTAGAAGGTCTCGGCGCCGTGCTCGTAGCGGAAGACCACCGACCCGCTCGCCCCGAACGTCTCGAGTTCGGTGCCGCCGGCGAGGAGATCGGTCGCGACGAGCGGCTGGTAGCCGCGGATCAGGAGGGTGGCGCCTGCGAGCAGGAGCAGCACGCCCGTCACGGCCAACACGCGGACGGCCACCCTCCTAGGCGCCTGGTGCCCAACTTCGGCGCGCGTCTGGCCGGTCCAGATCGCCCCTGGCGGCGTTGCGGACTCGCTTGCGCAGCGCGCGGCACTCGCCGCGCCTTGCCGGATGACGACCTGTCCTCGCCCAGCCGCACACCACGTTGAGCACCACCCTCCTGACGGGGCTTCGCCCCGGCCCGTGAGGCATGAACCCCCGAAACTTGACTCGCCCACGAAAACTGGCTCCTCTCAAGAATCTGTACAAGGCTTGACCGGATTTGACCGGGTTTGACCGCAAATCCTTGGACTGATGTGCCCCTCCGGGTCTTCTTGGCCTTGCGAAAGGTGAGAAGAACCCGGAGGGGCAC
>JBOHEE010000401.1:0-3187 GCA_050700895.1 Nitriliruptorales bacterium
GGCCTCGTCCTCGCCCGTCGCCGACCGCGCCCCTTCCAGCTTGTCGCGGTAGCCGGGCCAGGCGAGGGGATCGTCGCTGTCGGTGGGACCTGCCAGCGGGATCGCGTCGACGACGAGACGCTCGACCAGATCCCGGGCGGGAACGCGTTCTGCAGCCACGCCCGAAGCCTACGTGGCCCCAACTCGCGCCCTCGTCGTGCACGACCCCTGCGCGGGGGGGCACGGCGGCCCCGGAGCGGGGGACTCCCGCAGGGCGACTGCCTTCACGGTTTGGAGCCCGAAGGGAGTCCCCCGCGCAGGGTCGCCGGGACGCAGGGGCAACCACCGGGGAGTCGGTAGGTCAGCGCGGCGACTACGCTCCGACTCGAACCACGTCGAGGAGGAGCGTGCGTGGCCATCCGCGTCGTCGTCGCCAAGCCCGGGCTCGACGGGCACGATCGGGGCGCGAAGGTGGTCGCACGGGCGCTGCGGGACGCCGGCATGGAGGTGGTCTACACCGGCCTCCACCAGACCCCCGAGCAGATCGTCAGCGCCGCGATCCAGGAGGACGCCCAGGCGATCGGCCTGTCGATCCACTCGGGCGCCCACATGACCCTCTTCCCCCGCGTGGTCGAGCTGCTCCGGGAGGAGGGCGCCGACGACGTCGTCGTGTTCGGCGGCGGGATCATCCCGAACGAGGACATCCCGGTGCTGGAGGAGCAGGGGATCGCCGCGATCTTCACCCCGGGCACCCCGATGTCGGAGATCGTCGACTGGGTCCGCGAGAACATCCCGGAACGGACCGGCGCCGCCTGACCCGCCACCAGCGACTCGCCGGCCGGCAACGGCTGACGACCCCGACGACCGCGACCCGGAGCGAGGCATGGACCTGCTGGAGTACCAGGGCAAGGAGTTCTTCCGCAGCCGTGGCGTGCCGACGACGCCCGAAGGGGTCGTGTGCCGCACGGTCGACGAGGTCGAGAACGCCGCGACGAGCCTCGGTGGGCCGGTGGTCGTGAAGGCGCAGGTCAAGACCGGTGGGCGCGGGAAGGCCGGGGGCGTGAAGCTGGCCGGCGACCCTGAGGAGGCGCGGAAGGTCGCGGAGTCGATTCTCGGACTCGACATCAAGGGTCACGTCGTCGAGATCGTCTACGTGGAGCCCGCCACCGACATCGAGGAGGAGTACTACCTCTCGGTGATGCACGACCGGGACGAGAAGGGCTACATCGTCATCTGCTCCGCCGAGGGCGGCGTCGACATCGAGCAGGTCAACCGCGAATCGCCCGAGAAGGTGGTGAAGCGCAAGCTCTTCCACTCGCAGGTCCTGACGGGGCTTCCGAAGCAGGTCGCCTACGACGTCGTGTCCACCGCCCGCCTCCCCATGGAGGTGCAGAACGAGACCGCGGACCTCCTCGTCTCGCTCTTCGAGTCCTTCCGCGACGGCGACGCCCTGCTCGCCGAGATCAACCCGCTCGTCCGCACCGAGGACGGCCGCATCATCGCCCTCGACGCGAAGGTCACCCTCGACGGCAACGCGATGTTCCGCCACGACGAGTACGCGGACTTCCTCCGGTTCGACCGCCGCGGGGAGGGACTGGAGGCGGAGGCGAAGCGCAGGGGCATCCAGTACGTGAAGCTCGACGGCGACGTCGGCGTGCTCGGCAACGGCGCCGGTCTCGTCATGGCGACGATCGATGTCGTCGCCCAGGCGGGCGGCCGGCCCGCGAACTTCCTCGACGTCGGCGGCGGCGCCTCCGCCGACACGATGGCCGACAGCCTCTCGATCGTGCTCGGCGACCCCGAGGTGAAGAGCGTGCTCGTCAACATCTACGGCGGCATCACCCGCGGCGAGGAGGTCGCGAACGGCATCGTCGAGGCGCTCGGCCGGCTCGGCGACATCGACCAGCAGCTCGTGGTCCGCATCGACGGGACGAACGCGGAGGAGGGGCGCGAGATCCTCCGCTCCGCGAACCTCGAGAAGGTCGTCCCCGCCGCCACCATGGCGGAGGCGGCGGAGAAGGCCGTGGAGGCAGCGAAGTGAGCATCATCATCGACGAGAGCACCAGGGTCGTCGTCCAGGGGATCGGCACCCAGGGAACCTTCCACGCGAAGCGCAACCAGGACTGCGGCACGAAGGTCGTCGCCGGCGTCCACCCGAAGCGCGGCGGGGAGACCTGGGAGGAGCTCGACCTGCCGGTCTTCGCGACCGTCGCCGAGGCGAAGGCCGCAGCGGGCGCGAACACCTCGCTCGTGATGGTCCCCGCCCCATTCGCCAAGGACGCGATCCTCGAGGCCCACGGCGCCGACATCGAGACGATCGTCGTCATCACCGAAGGCGTCCCGGTCCACGACATGACCGAGGTCTTCGACACGGTCGTGCGCCAGGGCGGCCGGCGTCTCATCGGCCCGAACTGCCCCGGCCTCATCAGTCCCGGCAGGAGCAACGTCGGCATCATCCCGGCCGACATCGCCGGGCCGGGCAACGTCGGCCTCGTCTCGCGGTCGGGGACGCTCACCTACCAGATCATGGACGAGCTCGCCGCCGGCGGGCTCGGCATCTCCACCTGCATCGGGATCGGCGGCGACCCCGTTGTCGGGTCGAGCTTCCTCGACGTCATCGAGCTCTTCGCGAAGGATCCGGAGACCGAGGCGATCGCCTACGTCGGTGAGATCGGCGGCACCGAGGAGCAGGAGGCGGGCCGCTGGATCGCCGAGAACATCCCCGACACGCCGGTCGTGGCCTACGTCGCCGGCTTCGAGGCGCCGCCGGGCAAGCAGATGGGCCACGCCGGCGCCATCGTCCGCGAGAGGTCCGGCGGCGGCGAGACCGCCGCGGAGAAGCAGGAGATCCTCGAAGGCCTCGGGATCTCGGTGGCGACCAACCCGTCGGGGGCCGCGAGCCTCATGATCGAGCGCCTCCGCTAGCCCCACGGACCGGTTGCCGGGGCAGCCTCCACTCCAGGCCGCTCATACGCGGCCAGCGATCTGCGGCCACCGGAGAGGTTTGTCCTGTCAAGGTTCATGGCTGCCGTCACACATGCGTTACGAGACCAGGAAACCTCTCAGGGATTCTGAGGTCGGCCTGCGGGTACATCCTCACCCGTTCCCCTTTGGCGGCTGTCCGACGCTCACGAGGAAGAGCCTGCGGGGATGCGCTCAGAACGAACGACGCCCCGCCCATAGGGGCGGGGCGCCGATGCCGGGACAC
>JBOHEE010000402.1:0-4365 GCA_050700895.1 Nitriliruptorales bacterium
CTCAGGGCACGATCTGGGCGAGCGCGGTGACCACGATGTCGGTGCCGCCGCGCGCCTTGATCTCGGGGATCACCCGCGGCAGGTCGGCGCGCGGCACCGCGGCCTTGAGCGCGAAGCCCTGATCGCCGTGCAAGGGCGCCATGGTCGGCTCGCGCATGCACGGCAGCACCTCGACCACCGCCTCCAGGCGGTCGGCCGAGACGTTGACCTCGAGCATCACCCGCAGGCGCGCGTCCAGCACCGAGCGCAGCAGCAGGATCAAGGTCTCGATCCGCTCGCGCTTGGCCGGCGCGTCGAGCGCGCGCGGATGGGCGTAGAGCCGGGTCGAGGAGCGCATCAGCTCGTCGACCACGACCAAGCCGTTCGCCTGCAGCGTCTCGCCGGTCGCCATGTTGTCGACGATGCAGTCGGCATCCTCGGGCGGGAACACCTCGGTCGCGCCGTAGGAGTGCACGAAGGTCGCCTGGAGGCCGCGGCGCTCGAGCCAGGCGCGGGTCAACCGCTCATACTCCGAGGCGACCACGAACGGCGCCCGCGCGAGGCCGTTCTCGGCGAACTCGGGCGTTGCGGCAGCGACCAGGCGCACCGGATCCAGCTCGGTATCGAGCAGCTCGACCAGCTCGGCCGCGAGCTCCAGGGCCCAGTCGGCGCCGGCGAAGCCGACGTCACGCGAGCCGAGGTGCAGCATCTCGACGATGTTCTGGGGCTTCAGGGTCTTGGTCTCGAAGCCGTCCAGCGACAGGCTCGGGCGATAGCCCCGCCGGCCGAAGGTGACCCGGATGCCGGCATCCGCCAGCAGCGCGAGCACCCCCTGCTCCATCCGCCCCTTGGGCAGAGCGAGATGGACCAGACCCTCGGACGCTTCGGGCTTCGGGCTCACGGCGGCTTCGTTCCTCTCGATGCTCGCTGCATCGCAGCACGCGCGAACCTAGCCCGGCGCCCGCCGTTCGGCAAGCGAGCGGCAGCGCCAGCATGAGCGTCAGGTCTGACGCTGACCTATCCGATGCCAGCACAACCGAACCCAGTCCTTGCGGGCCATGCTCTTATTTTGGTACAGAGCGGTGTGATCGCCGAGAAGAGACTGCCTGCGCGATTCTATCGGACGATTGGCGGCACCGAGCCGGTCCGTGACTGGCTTAGAAGTCTTGATCCTCGCGATCGTCGGATTATCGGTGCCGACATCAAAGAGATCGAGTTCGACTGGCCGGTCGGCATGCCGCTTTGCCGGTCCTTAGGGCGAGGGCTGTGGGAGGTCCGCAGCATCATCTCGCGCGGCCGAATCGCGCGGGTGATCTTCTGCATCGCGCGGGGCGAGATGAATCTCCTGCACAGCTTCATCAAGAAGTCGCGGAGGACGACGCAGCATGATCTCGAGCTGGCGATAGGACGCAGGAAGGAGGTGGAGCGGTGACCAACCCGCACATCGGCTCGTCATTCGACGATTTCCTGGCCGAAGAAGGCATCCTCGAGGAGGTCGAGGCGGTCGCCATCAAGCGCATTCTGGCGCGCCAGGTGAGCGAGGCGATGCAGGCGCAGAGGCTGACCAAGAAGGCCATGGCCGAGCGGATGGGCACCAGCCGCTCGGCGCTCGATCGCCTGCTCGATCCGGACAACACTTCGGTGACCTTACGCACACTCCAGAAGGCGGCGTCGACCGTCGGACGGCGGCTGAGGCTCGAGCTGGTGTAGGTCGTGATCGGACTTGTGCAGCGTGCTCGCCAAGGGTCGGCAGCGCGGAGGTCGTCATCCTCAAGAACGTCGCTCTCCCTGTAATAGATCGGCAGCATGAGGTCGTCGCGTTCGCGCGCGGCCTCGGCGCGCAGGAACTTCTCCAGCTCCTCCCGGCAGGGCTTGCTCGTAAAGAAGCTGGGCGTGACGATTGGGATGAAGAAACGCGCCTTGTTGAGCATCTCGTCGAGCTTGCAGGGCCAATGTTCGCCGACGCCAATGCGCTCAACGTCCTGGATCTCGAAGGGATGCCGGTGACCGCGCGCACCGCGCTTGCGAGCGGTCGGCAAAGCTCGCTGATCGCGCCGCCGTCGTGCCGGTCGTCGAAGCTCGTGTAACTCAACGATGCGTCAGGGGCTTCGATGCGATGCGCTGCGCTGCCCTTGGGATGAACCTCATCGGCGTGGCGTCAGAATGCGTTCTCAACCCTGAGCACGCAAGCCGTGGGGCGGCATGGTGCTCTGACGATCGCCTTTCCGGTCGTCGGCCCGTCAGCGCCATCGGGCGTAGCGAAGCCATCGGAAACGCCCCATGCCTGGATGCTGGGCTGCTTGGTCGTCACGCTCTCTGCAAATGACGAAGCATCGCCGGCGAGTGGCGAGCGATGGACGGCCCGAGCGGCCGCTGTCACCATGCGGGCTCGTTCGCCGGAGACGCTGCGGGCCGCCATGCTCGAGACCGCGCTGATCGCGTTCACGACGTACTTCGCCACCATCGGGCCGGCGGATGTGGCGGCGCTGTTCGCGGCGCTCACGCCCAACAACACGCCGGCCGAGCGGCGCGCGATGGCGCTCAAGGGGACGCTGATCGCGACGGTCATCTTGTTGCTGTTCGCGCTCTTCGGCGAGGCGCTGCTCGGGCTGTTCGGCATTTCGCTGCCGGCGCTGCGCATCGCCGGCGGCATCCTGCTCCTGCTGATCGCGATCGACATGGTGTTCGGCCGCGCCTCGGGGGGCCGGACCACCACCACCGAGGAGAACGCCGAGGCCACGGCCAAGCACGACATCTCCGTGTTCCCGCTCGCTACACCCTTGATCGCCGGGCCGGGCGCGATCGGCGCGACCATCCTCCTGGTCGCCGACACCCAGAGCGACCGGCTGCGCATGGCGGTCGTGATCCTGGTCCTGCTCGGGGTGCTGCTGCTGACCTTCCTCTTGATGCTGATCGCGACTCAGGTGCAACGCTGCTCGGGGTCACCGGGCTGCACGTGGTCTCGCGCATCGTCGGCGTGCTGCTCGCCGCGCTCGCCGTACAGTTCATCCTGGACGGCATCGGCACCAGCGGGATCCTGGCCTGACCGGCGCGGGACCTGAACGTGAGCGGGGCTTGTCCGGCTGCGGGAAACCCAGCAAGCTGCCGACATCAGGGAAAATGGGGAAGGAACGTCATGGCCACCGTGTTGTTCGTCGTCAGAGCCTCGATCACGCCCGAGCGGGAGGAGGCCTTCAATCGCTGGTACAACGAGGAGCACTGCCCGCAATTGCTGCAGTTCCGGGGCGCGGTCAGCGCGCGGCGCTACAAGGCGATCATGGGCGAGGACACCTACCGGTACATGGCGGTCTACGAGTTCGAGAGCGAGGCGACGTTCCAGCGCTTCCTCGGGTCCGGCCATCTGGACGAGCTGAAGCGCGAGTACGACGCCCATTTCGAGGGCGTCTCGGAGCGCGCGCGCTCGGCCTACCTCCAGGTGTGGCCGTAGCTCTGGCGGCAAGCGCGCGGCTGCTTCTCGCAGCCGGCGTGGGCCCCGGCTACCCGATCCGCGGATGGCGGATTGCGCGGGTCTGAGCATGGCGGACGACGTTGTTCGCATCGCGATGTGGTCGGGGCCGCGCAACATCTCGACCGCGCTGATGCGCGCGTTCGAGCACCGCGCGGATGCCGTGGTCACCGACGAGCCGCTCTACGGCCGCTATCTGCTCGCGACCGGCCTCGACCATCCCGGGCGCGACGAGGTGATCGGGGCGCAGGAGACCGACTGGCGCAAGGTCGCGGCGGCGCTGGTCGGACCGATCCCGGGCGGCAGGCGGATCTGGTACCAGAAGCACATGGCCCATCACCTGCTGCCGGAGATCGGGCGCGACTGGCTGGATCAGCTGACCAACTGCTTTTTGATCCGCGACCCGCGCGAGGTGCTCGCCTCGTACGTCAGGACGCGGGCGCACCCGACGCTGGCCGATCTCGGCGTCGTCCAGCAGGTCGAGATCTTCGAGCACGTACGGGCGCGCACTGGCCGCCTGCCGCCGGTGCTCGATGCCCGCGACGTGCTGGAGGACCCGCGCCGCATGCTCGGCCTGCTGTGCGCCGCGGTCGGCATCCCGTTCTCGGAGCGCATGCTCGCCTGGCCCGAGGGGGCGCGCCCGAGCGACGGCGTCTGGGGCCGGCACTGGTACGCGGGCGTCTGGCGCTCGACCGGCTTTCGCCCGTACCGGTCGCCGACGCCGCTGCCGGCAGCGCTCGAGCCGCTCGCCGGCGCCTGCGAGCCCTATTACCGGCTGCTCCACGCCCATCGTCTCGGGGCGTAGGGGCGATCGGGACGCGCCGGGCGATTCCCTCGCCGCGTCGGATTGCCTTCTGATAGGATCGCGAGAATCGACTTCGATCCGAGGATCGCCGTGGACATCGCCGCATGGCTGAGGG
>JBOHEE010000403.1:0-3663 GCA_050700895.1 Nitriliruptorales bacterium
GCCCTCGCGTTCGTGCGGGGGGAGCTGATCGGGCTCTTCGGGCTGCCGGTGGCGCTGCTCGAGGCCGCTGCCCTCGCGGGTGTGGCGGTCTGGGCGGTGCGGACGAGCCGGTTCTCCGGGCCGCGGCTCGGAGCGGCGTTCGCTGCCGCCGTCGCCGCGATCCACGTCGCGGCGTCGCTCCTGCGGCCGAGCCTCCCGGTCCTCGACACCGACATCGAGTTGCTCCTCGGCGTCGCCGCGCTCGTGCTCGCCGTCCTCGTCGCCCGCGGGACGTCCGTCCGCCGTGTCGTCGCCGTCGGTACGGGCGGGGCGATCGTCGTGGGTGGGCTCGGCGTCCTGGCGGTGCTCGATGGAGGTGGAACCTCCCCGGCGGTGACGCCGGTCCACGTCCAGGGGGACCTCCTCGCCGGGGCGTTGACGAGCGCCGACCTCGACACGACGCCGCCCGCGTTCGGCCCCGACGAGTTCGCCGCGGTCGTCGCGGCCAGCGAGGGCCGCCCGATCGTCGTGAACTTCTGGGCGTCGTGGTGCCCGCCCTGCCGTGCCGAGGCGCCCGCGCTCGCCCGGTCGGCCCGCGCGCTCGGGGACCGCGTCGTCTTCCTCGGCGTGAACGTGAACGACGACCCGCGCGGCGCCGCCGGCTTCGTCGAGCGCTACGACCTGCCGTTCCCGTCGGTGCGCGACGCCGGCCTCAGCGCCCACCTCGGCATGCGCGGCCTGCCCACGACGGTCGTGCTCCGGTCGGACGGGACGGTTGCGGCGCACATGGTCGGGGGCGTCGACCCGGGTTCCCTCGCAGCGGCCGTCACCCGCGCGGGAGGGTGATGCCATCTGTCCGCGACTTCGAGGACGGGTGGGTGGGGCCGTCACCCGCGCGGGAGGGTGATGCAGGGTCACGGAACGTCACCACGGCTGCAGTTGCGCTCCTGACCTGCCGATACCTTCACCGAGCACTTCTTCGGGGGGCCTCTTCCATGTTCAGCACGATCCGGGTCGTGGTCGTCGCCGTCCTCGCCGTGGCGCTCGCCCTGCCGTCGGCTTCGCCGGCGCTCGCGGACCACGCCCAGCCGGTGAAGCTCGTCGGGATGGCGACCGCCGGCTCCGACTTCCGCACGGAGTGGCCAGAGATCGAGGCGCAGTCGGGGCGGTTGCCGGCCGTCACCCAGCTCTTCTGGCGGATCGACGACGGCTCGGACGGCCAGGAGTGGCCGAACACCTGGGCCGACAACATGCTCGCCGACGTCCACCGCCTGGGCTCGGTCCCGTATGTGGAGCTCAGCACGACGCACCTCGCAAGGCTCGCGAGCGGCGAGCTCGCTGAGCTCGGGGGCTTCGTCTCCGCCACGAAGGAGTTCCTTGCGGGCGGCGAGGGTCGCTACCTGCTCGTCGCGCCGCTCCCCGAGGCGAACCTCGACGAGCACCCCTGGAGCGGCGATCCGGCGCGCTACAAGGAAGCCTTCGCCCGCATCCGTCACGCGTTCAAGACCGCCGGGCTCGACTCTGACAAGGTGCGCTTCGTGTTCTCGATGAACGGGCTCTCGACCGCGGGCTTCGACTACCGCCAGTTCTACCCCGGCGATGCGGCGGTCGACCTCATCGGCTTCAGCAAGCTGAACCGGGGGGGCTCGGCCTGGCGCGCCTACGCGACGACCTTCCAGATGCACATCGACGAGATGCGGCAGAAGATCTCGCGCACGAAACCGCTCCTCATCACCCAGACCGGGTCCGTGGAGACCGGCGGCAACCGGGCCGGCTGGCTGCACGACATGTTCACCAAGCTGAAGGCCCACCCGCAGGTCGTGGGGTTCGTCTACTGGAACCGCGCGACCACGAACCACGACTTCCGCGTGTACGAGGACGGCACGCTCGACCCGACCTTCCGCGACGACATGCAGACCTGGTCGCCGCCCTCGGAGCACGCCTGGCTCTTCGACGGGCGCATGGACTCCTGGGTGACCGCGCACGGCGGGACGCCGTCACAGCGGTTCGGCGACATCGGCGGCTCGCCGTTCACCACCGAGCTCGAGTGGCTCGCGGACAGCGGCATCACCGGCGGCTGCGCGCCCGACCGCTTCTGCCCGACGAGCCCCGTCACGCGCGCCCAGATGGCGACCTTCCTCGCCCGCGCCCTCGGTCTCGCCGAGGCGAACGAGCAGCGCTTCTCCGACGTGCCGCCGAGCCACCCGCACTTCGGAACCATCAACGCCATCGCCGACGCCGGCATCGCCGGGGGCTATCCCGACGGGACCTTCCGCCCCGACCTGGTCGTGAACCGCGAGCAGATGGCGACCTTCCTCGCCAAGGCCTACGACCTGCCGCCCCAGGACGGCCAGGACACCTTCGTCGACGACCAGGGCTCCGCCCACGAGCCGAACATCGAGCGCCTCGTCGGCGCGGGCATCACCGGCGGCTGCTCGGCGGACGGCCGCTTCTTCTGCCCGACGCACGCCGTGACCCGCCAGCAGATGGCCGCCTTCCTCTTCCGTGCCGAGAACTGAGGGGGTTCGGGGGACTCAAGAAGTCGAGCGCAGCCACGCACGTCTCTCGCGGCTGCGCGAGACGTAGTCCCCCGACTTGGGGGGCTCAGGGGGCTCAAGGAGTCGAGCGACGCCGCTCAAGTCTCTCGAAGCGGCGCGAGACGCAGTCCCCCGACTGAACTGGGCCGGCACGCGTCAGCAGATGGCCGCCTTCCTCTACCGTGGCGGCCCGCTGGGCTCGGGATCGCGGAGGGGCGAAGGTGGCAGAGCTCCAGGACGACGTGCTGGAGGACCTCCGCCAGGCGGTGAACTACCGCCGCTGGGTCGTCGACCTCACCGCCCCGCACCTCGGATCGGACCCGCTCGAGATCGGCTCCGGGACTGGTGACTACGCGGCCGACTGGGCCGCACTCGGGCTGCGAGTCACGGCGAGCGAAGCGGACCCAGGTCGGCTCGAGCGCCTGCGAGCGAGGTTCGAGGGGGACGACCGCGTGTCGGTGAGGGAGCTCGTGGCACCCATCCGCGAGACCGCGGACCACTCTGCGGTCGTCGCCGTGAACGTGCTGGAGCACATCGCCGACGATGTCGCGGCGCTCCGCGCCTTCGCCGGGCTCGTCCGCCCCGGCGGGAAGGTCGTGATCTTCGTCCCTGCCCTTGGCTGGCTGATGAGCCGCTTCGATCGCGAGATCGGCCACTTCCGCCGCTACTCGCGGACGGAGCTTGTCGGTCGGACGCGCGCCGCCGGCCTGCGTGTCGACGTCTGCCACCATGTGAACCTCGTCGGGGTCCTCGGCTGGCTCGTCGTCTGCCGCCTCCTCGGCGGCCGCCCGAAGGCCGGACCGCTCTTGGCCGTCTACAACCGCCTGGTCGTCCCACTCCTGCGCCGGATCGAGTCCCGCTGGCACCCCCCGATCGGCCAGTCCCTGCTCCTCGTCGCCACGGTCCCCGACCGCCGCCGGTCCATCGGTGCGGCCATCGTCGAGGGGTACCGCCGCCAGCCGCAGACGGCGCAGGAGGTCGGCTGGGCCGACGAGGCCACCCATCGCATGATCGCCGAGGCGGCGCGTGTCAAGCTTCCTGGGACACGTCTTCTGAGGAAGTGCTGGGCGGCGTCTCCTTCTCGTCGGGTCGGTTGATCCAGATCTGTTCGGGTAGGGACGGTGGCTGGGGTGGCTTGCGCACGAAC
>JBOHEE010000404.1:0-1911 GCA_050700895.1 Nitriliruptorales bacterium
GCGATACCCCGATCGAGCTGTCCAGCCGAGAATTCGCACTACTCGAGTTCCTCATGCACCACGCCGGCGAAGTCGTGCAGCGCTCGACGATCCGCCGCCATGTCTGGGGTGGCCAGATGGACGAGCGGCATTCGAACATCATCGAGGCCTATGTGAAGAACCTCCGCGACAAGATCGACCGCCGCTTCGACGCGTCGGTGATCGAGACGGTCAGGGGAGTCGGCTATCGGCTGCGCAAGCCGGAGGCGGAGTGAGCGCTCGGTGAACGGGCTGCGGGCGTTGCCGACGAGCGCGCGCTTTGCCGCCATGACGAGCCTCGCCTTCCTAGGGCTACTCGTCCTCCTCGGCGTGGCGGTTTACTGGTGGTTCGGCGTCGCGCTGCGGGAGCCCGTCGATCGCAGCCTCGCCCACTTCGTGGCCGTACAGGTCGACGCGGTCGAAGGCACCTACTCGGATTCGGGACCGGAGACCGGTCTGCTCGCCGACCTCGAGGCCGACCCGGCCGGACGCCTCGCTCCGAGCGACCTCGAGGCTTAGGTGCTGGCCGAGGACGGGCCGGTCCTACAAGCCACGAGCGGCCTGACGGACGTCGGAGGCCTGGTGCGAGGCCGCCGGCTCGTCCGCGTCGCCACCGGGGTGCCGGTGTACGGCGACGCGGCGGTCGGGGGCACCACGCACCGGTTCGCGGGGATGTCCGTCGGCGATGACACCGGACGGATCGTTGTCGTGAGCGCTCCGATCGAGTCGGTCACCGAGGCCGAGCGGACCCTGCGCACGCTGTTGGGGGCCGCGGCGCTCGTCGGCAGCGCCGCGGCTGCGGTCGCCGCCCTGCTGATCACGCGGCATGGGCTCAGGCCTCTGAAAGACATGGCGACACAGGCCGAGGCCATGGGCGCCTACGACCTCTCCCAGCGGCTACCCGCAGTGGCACGGCGGGACGAGATCGGCCAGCTCGGGAGGACACTCAACCACATGCTCGAGCGGCTCGACGCCGTGGTGAGGCGAGAGCGTGAGTTCATCGCTGACGCAAGCCACGAGCTTCGTACGCCGCTGGCCATCGCCCGGGCCGAGATCGAACTGGTGCGGGAGTCACTGGAACAGCAGCCCCTTCGAGACGGTCTGACCAGCGCGCTCGAGGAGATCGACCGCCTGTCGGCCGTCGTCGAGGACCTCATCCTGCTCGCCCGCGTCGACGAGGGCGCCGTCCTCGACCGACCACGGTCGGTGGACCTCGACGAACTCGCAGCGACGACGGTCAGGCGATTCGCCACTGTGGCGGCCACCCGCAAGGTCAAACTGGTCACGACCGGCTCTGCCTGCGTCACCGGCGACCCGGCTGCGATCGAGCGGGCCCTCGCCAACCTCGTGGACAACGCCCTGCGCCACACCCCTGACGGCGGCACGATCGAGATCGCGGTCGAACAGCGGTCCGAGGGAGGCGCTCTCGTCGTGCGCGACACCGGTGCGGGCGTCGACCCAGGGTTGCTCGGAACCCTGTTCGACCGCTACACCCGGTCCAAGTCTGGCCCCGGGGGCGCGGGGCTCGGCCTCTCTATCGTCGCCGCCGTCGCCACGTCGCACGGAGGCGGCGTCGCCGCCCGTAACCTGCCCGAGGGTGGTCTCGAGATCACGTTTACCGTCGGCTGAACGCGCAGGTGCTCGCCGGTAACCCCTCGTGGAACGGTCGGACCGCGCTCACGTGGACACCCACGCCGGACGACGCACGAACGGTCCGGTCGCGGCCGCGTTCGCACTCGACCACCAGGGACGTGGACGCCGTGCTGAGGGGTTACTGAGGCACGCTCCCGTCCTGGCCGACCAGTGCCAGGCTGCTGCTCTGAGCGTTGTCGAACTCGTCCAGCAGCGGAGAGGTCTGGTCGGAGGGGAACTGCCCCCGGCCAGACCTCTCCG
>JBOHEE010000405.1:0-1859 GCA_050700895.1 Nitriliruptorales bacterium
CGAGCCGGCCGTCGCGCTCGACCCAGACCTCGTCGGGACCGTTCACCATCACGTCGGTCACCGCCGGGTCGCGCAGCAGTGGCTCGAGTGCGCCGAGGCCGCCGAGCTCGTCGACGAGGTCCCGGACGAGCTGCGCCCAGCGCGTCGGGGACACGACGACTCCCTCGGCCGCGAGTGCCCGCGCCACCGCGGCACGAAGCCGCGAGCGGTCCGTCGGAGCGGCGGCGACGTCCGCGTCGTCCAGCACGCGTGCGGCGACCGCTTCGCGGAGGTGGGCGTCGACCCGGCTCACCGTCGTCCTCCCACCCGGACCAGCGGCGCATCCCGGCTCCAGCGGTCATGCTCGACGAGACCCATGCATCCCCTCTCCTCGCGCGCGACGCGACGCTACGCAGAATCCGGCGCGATGGGACCGCGACTTCGTCGCGGCCTGGGGAAAACGTCGACTATGCGGCTGGGGGTATTTCTCGCGACCACGCCCAGCGAGGGGCGCGATGGTCTCCGACGCCCGGCGTTACCCCTCGCTCTTGGTGTCGAGGCCGCCGGGAGACGGCACCGGCTCTCCCGTACTCCCGTCGATAAGCAACCGGTCACCCAGCGGCGCCTCGAGGCGCACCTCCCGCCCCGACGGCTACGGCTACTGGCGCGACCACGGCCACCAGACCGACTTCTTCCTCGAGTACGACCGCGGCACCGAAACCCTCGACCGCGTCGCCGCCAAGCTCAACGGGTACCAAGACCTCCAACGCGCCTCGCAGAGAACCACACCGGTCCTGTTCAGCCTGCCCACCACCGACCGCGAACGCGCCCTCCGCGACAAGCTCCGCTGGACACCCGTCCCCGTCGCCACCACCAACCGCACCTGGCATCCCGAACCCACCGGAGCGGCCTGGCTGCCCCTCAACAGCCAGAAGCGGTGCCGCCTGGCCAGAGTTCCGAGGTGATGGCCCACGACTTCAGTGGGACAGAAGGCGGCTCCAGGCACCGGACCACGAACCGTCAGGCAAGACGGTCGAACTCCTGGGGAGTCAGGCCGGCCTGACGCAAGATGGAACGCATCGTTCCCCGAGCGATCTCGCGATGATCGGGCACGATCACGGTCCGCCCCTGCTCGTTGCGCAGCTTCACGTGGCTGCCGCGCTGGCTGACGACCTCGAACCCGGCGCGACGAAGCGCGGCGATGACCTCTCGGCCCGAGCAGGTGGGCACGACCCCTTCAGACGGCCACGTCGATCGGCGTGATGATCGGCGGCTCGCCGATCTCGATGTCGCCGTCCTCGAAGTACAGGGCCAGCGCTTCGACCAGGTTCTCGCGCGCCTCCTCGAACGTCGCGCCCTGCGACGCGACATCGACCTCCAGGCACTGGGCCACGAACCAGTCGCCCTCTCGCGTGATCGCTGCCGTGAGTCGCATGGCCGCAGTGTACGTCCGATGGGCCTTAACGGCGCTTCCTACGCTACGGCGCAGGCACGACGGCGCATGGTCGTCGATCAACGAGAGGGGCCCGGGTTGGGAACGACACCGCAGCGTGGACCCGAGTACCTGCGCAAGCACATCGGGCATGAGGTCAAGTACCTCGCCTTCGCCGCTGCCGAGTTCACGCGTCCTGCGGCCGAGCCTGAGGGTCGCGTTCGGCTCAGCGGTCACCCTCAGACTCAGAGGTCGCATCGACGTGACCGAGATCGGTGGCTTGCCGCCATTCCTCCAGGACATCCGGCGTGAACCGGTACCCGAGCCGGCCGTCGCGCTCGACCCAGACCTCGTCGGGACCGTTCACCATCACGTCGGTCACCGCCGGGTCGCGCAGCAGTGGCTCGAGTGCGCCGAGGCCGCCGAGCTCGTCGACGAGGTCCCGGAC
>JBOHEE010000406.1:0-1503 GCA_050700895.1 Nitriliruptorales bacterium
GGTTGGGTGTATGTTTGCCACGGTTGGTCGGCGACCTTGGCGGCCATGAAGGCGCGTTCTGGTTCTCCCAGCCTGGCGAGACTGGCGTCCTGGCCAAGCTCCTCGAAACCGGGGAACGGCCATCGCCAACCGTTGCCGAACCGGTCGACGGCCTGCTGAATCGCTGCTAGCCGCTCCCGCGGATAGAGATCGACCATCGCCTGCCCATCCGCCAACGGCGCGGAATCGATGTACACAATGTCTTGCAGCCGGTCCGGAAGGCGGTCGGCGACGCCGGTGATGACGATTCCGGCGTAGCTGTGTCCGGCCAGGATGACGTCGCGCAGATCGTTCCAGACGATGGTGTTGACGATGTCGGCGATGTGGGTTTCGAGATCGATCTCCGGCCGCGCCAGGTGGCTGCGTTCGCCGAGCCCGGTCAGTGTCATCGGATAGACCTCGTGGCCAGCGGCGCGCAACCGCGCTGTAACGTCTTGCCACGCCCACCCGCCAAGCCACGCGCCAGGAACCAGAACGTAAGTCGGCACGTCGTTCTCCTTGGTCTGCCCGAGTAAAGGGTGATAGGGTGATGGGGTGTTAGGGTGATAGGAAAGAAGGGAGTGTCGCCGGATTATCTTCACTATGAACCCATCACCCCATATGAACCCATCACCCCATCACCCCATCACCTCATCACCCAACTCGAGCGGCAGCCGCACCGTGACCTGCGTGCCGCGGCCCTCGACGCTGGCGATGGCCATGGCGCCGCCGTGGCGCTCGACGATCTGTCTGGCCCCGGTCAGCCCCATGCCGGTGCCGGCGATCTGGCCCACGTTGCGCCCCCGCCGGTAGCGCTCGAAGATGCGCGCCAGATCGGCGGCCGGGATGCCAATCCCTTCGTCCTCCACCACGAACCGGGCGGCAGCCCCTTCCGCCTCGGCGATGCGGTCGATGCGGACGGCCACCGCGCCCCCGCCGGGGCTGTACTTGACCGCGTTGTTCAGCAGATTGAGCAGCACCCGCTCGATGCCGCGGCTGTCCCACTGGCCGACCAGCGTCTCGACCGTCGATGCCACCTGGATGTCGTGGCTGGCGGCGGTTCTGACCTCCGCGGCGCAACGGTGCGCCAGGGCGACGAGATCGGTCGGCTCGGGATCGAACGGGATCGCGCCTGGGCCGCGGTCCCGCGCGACGTCGACAATGTCCTCCAGCAGCGAGGCGACCCGCGAGCTCATGGTCGAAATCGTGGTCAGCCCGTCATCGAGCCGTTGCGGTTCGACCGTGCCGCCGCGGCGCAGCGCCCGTTGCAACGATTGGGCGTGGAGCTTGATCGCCCCCAGCGGATTGCGCAGGTCGTGCGAAATGGCGGTGAGCACCTCTTCCCGAATCTGATCGCCCTCGCGCCGCTCGGTGATGTCGCGCACCACGGCGATCCCGATCGGCCCGGTCGGCAGATCGAGACGCCGCGTCCAGCTCTCGACCGGCACGGATGAGCCATCGCGCCGGCGCAGCTCGATTTCGACG
>JBOHEE010000407.1:0-2699 GCA_050700895.1 Nitriliruptorales bacterium
GTCGGACTCCCAGGCGTCGGCGGTGCCGCCGGAGTCGGGCGGGCGGACCGAGCCCGCCGGGGACCCGGGGCCGTGGTCGTCGGCGCTCCACGTCGCCGGCGGGACGGAGGGGCCGGAGGGACGGGCCCGCTCGGACCGCGCCTCCGGCGTCTCCGGTTCGGTGGTCAGCTCGGCGGTCTCCCGCTGGCCGGTCATCGGTTCGTCCATCGTCATCTCCTCACCGGGTCGATGGTGCCCGGTCGATGCCACGACGTCAGTTCCAGGAGGCTGGTGTCCGACTCTGGCGCACGTCTGGCCGGTCATCGGTTCGTCGATCGTCATCTCCTCACCGGGTCGATGGTGCCCGGTCGGTGCCACGACGTCAGTTCCAGGGGGACAGCCAGTCGAACAGGCGCGCGATCCCGCGGCGGAGGCGCGCGAGGATCCCGTCGTTGCCCTCGTGCGGAAGGCCGGCGAGCGCGGTCGCAAGGAGGTCGGGTGGCGCGTCGCTGATCGCGGTGAACGTGTAGCCGTCACCGGTCCAGACGTGGGGGGCGGGCTCGCTGCCGGTCCACTTGTAGACCTCGTGCGACCCGAGCCGCGTGTGTTCCGCGCCCTGCGCCACGAGCGCGTCGGCGTCGAGCCGCCCGAGCTGCTCGTAGACCGAGAGCGAGTACAGCCCGTCGCTGTAGAGCAGACGCAGCGCCGAGCCGTCGCCCTCCGCGATCGCAGCCACATCGACCCGCCGGAAGCCGCCCGGCAGCTCGGCCGGCACGGTCCAGCCGACCTCCCTCAGGATCGCTGTCCCGCGTACGGTGACCGCCGCCTTCGCCGGTGAGACCTCGTCGCCCGCCCACGCCGTGCCGAACGTCGGCAGCTCGACCGGCACGAGATCGAGCGACGTGAAGGCGACGAGGCGGACCGGCTTCTCCGCGAGGTCGAACGTCTCCCGGCGGACGACGATCGCGGACTCGTCGTCGATGACGAAGCGTTCGCGGACGCGCCCCTCCTCGCGGACGACGACGACGGTCGCGGACCCGGCGGGACCCCTCGTGGACCGCTCCACGGCCACGTCGTACTTGTCCTCCATGAGCGTGGGCGAGAGAACCGCGGTCCGTCCGCCCCCGAGCCGCAGGAGCCGCCCGGTCGTGGGGTCGCCGAAGAGCGTCTCGCCGTCGAGGTGGCCGACCATCCAGGCCTGGGCCCCGCTGCGCAGGAGGGTCCCGTCGGCGGTCCGTGCGATCTCCATCTCGTTGATCGTCGGTCCGTCGGGCTGGAGGGTGACGACGACGAGACGGCCCTCGAAGGGCCGGTCGGATCCCGCGAAGGCGCGCTCGAGGAGGTCGCGCGCGGCGTCGTCCGCGCGTGCGCTGCCGGCCGCCCCGACCAGCATCGTCGCCGCGAGCGTGGCGAGCAGCGCGAACCGGGCCGCGGGGACGGCCATGGCAGTCACGGTCGCCTACCGCCCGAGGTGGACGGGATGAAGGAGCGGCCCCGCATCGACGCCGCCGACGTGGTCGACGACGTAGACGTCGACCGGCGGGTTCACGGTCCCCTGCTGCCCTCCCGCCACGAACGCCGCCGCCCCGAGGACGGCGGCGGACGCGACGAAGGCGGACAGGACCCACCGCGCGATCGACGGCTGGTGGGCCGCGGGCGTGATGTCGGCGAGGCGGACCCGGGGGGGCATCGGGACCGCCGGCAGGCCACGCAGGGCGGCCCGTGCCTCACGGATGGCCTCGAGCTCCTCGAAGCAGCGGGCGCACGAGCTGACGTGGCGGACGACCTCGAGGGCGTCGTCGTCGTCGAGTTCGTCGTCGAGGAGGGCCGACAGGCGCGCCTCCTCGTGGCGTTGTCCCAAGGGGAGCAGCGGCCAGTGCTCAGCCAACGTGCTCACCTCGACGAGCCCGCTCCTCGAGCTGCGCGCGGAGGAGCCTGCGTCCGCGGTGGATCCGCGACCGCACCGTCCCGAGGGGCCAGCCGGCCGCGTCGGCGATCTCCTCGTAGGTGAGCCCCTCGACATCGCAGAGGACGACCGCTGTGCGGAAGTCCGGGGGCAGGTCGATGAGTGCCGCCTCGATGTCGCCGCGGAGCATGCCGAGGTCGAGCCGCTCCGCGGGCCCCGGCCGCTCCTCCTCGGGCTGGCGCCACTCCTCCTCCGGCAGTGACTCGAGGATCACCCGCTTCCTGCGGCGGACCCGGTCGAGGAAGAGGTTCTTCGTGATCCGGTAGAGCCAGCCCTCGAACGTCCCCGGCCGGTACTTGTCGAGGTTGCGGTAGACGCGGACGAAGACGTCCTGGGTGAGGTCCTTCGCCTCCTCGGGGTCGCCCGTGAGCCGGTACGCGATCGCGTAGATCTTGCCCCCGTAGCGCGTCGCGACCTCGTCCCACGTCGGGACGGGGTCGGGTTCGACGGCGTCGACGAGCCGCCCGTCCCGACGTTCCGTCGGGGGCGCGTCGTCAAGGGTGTTCTGGGAGCCTGCGGGCACCTTCGACCTCTCGTCTGCGTGCGGTCCCGCTTCTGAGGCTACCTGCGCGGGCGGGGGCGCCTCTGGCGTCGCACACCCACGGAGGTCGGTTCCTCGGCCGCGTGGCCGCGTCAGATGGAACGCACGATCGCCGACGAAGGTTCCCGCACTAGCTTGCACCGCCATGGAAGTCGACGAGCTCGCGCTGGCCCGCCTCGCCGAGTTCGGCGCGGCCGAGGACCAGGCGCTCTC
>JBOHEE010000408.1:0-3309 GCA_050700895.1 Nitriliruptorales bacterium
CGGACGCCAGTTCGGGTGGAGTCAACGTTGAAATACCACTCTGATCGTACTGGCTATCTAACCTCGGTCCGTGATCCGGATCAGGGACAGTGCCTGGCAGGCAGTTTAACTGGGGCGGTTGCCTCCCAAAGAGTAACGGAGGCGCCCAAAGGTTCCCTCAGACCGGTCGGCAATCGGTCGTTGAGTGTAAAGGCACAAGGGAGCTTGACTGTGAGACTGACAGGTCGAGCAGGTGCGAAAGCAGGGCTTAGTGATCCGACAGTGGCGAATGGAAGCGCTGTCGCTCAACGGATAAAAGGTACGCCAGGGATAACAGGCTAATCTTGCCCAAGAGTCCATATCGACGGCAAGGTTTGGCACCTCGATGTCGGCTCATCGCATCCTGGGGCTGGAGCAGGTCCCAAGGGTCGGGCTGTTCGCCCGTTAAAGCGGTACGCGAGCTGGGTTCAGAACGTCGTGAGACAGTTCGGTCCCTATCCGCTGCGCGCGTTGGAGACTTGAGAGAGGCTGCCCCTAGTACGAGAGGACCGGGGTGGACGCACCTCTAGTGTGCGGGTTGTCCTGCCAAGGGCACGGCCCGTTTGCTACGTGCGGAAGAGATAAGCGCTGAAGGCATCTAAGCGCGAAGCTCGTCTCGAGATAAGGTCTCCCACTCCCATCGAGGAGGTAAGGCCCCCAGCCAGACGACTGGGTTGATAGGCCGGAGGTGTACGCACGGCAACGTGTTCAGCTGACCGGTACTAATAGGCCGAGGGCTTGCCGTAGCTCGCGCTCGCTATGGAGTTCCGAGGTCCACGGAACTTCTCACAACGGGATGGCCCCGAGAGATCGGGGAGTCCCCGCATAGATGTGTGTCCACAAGTGTGTTTCCGTGGCCACAGCGGAGGGGGTACACCCGGTCACATTCCGAACCCGGAAGTTAAGCCCTCCAGCGCCGATGGTACTGCAGAGGAGACTCTGTGGGAGAGTAGGTCGCTGCGGAAACCTTTTCTTCAGAAGCGCCGTCCTGACGGGCGGCGCTTCTGCGTTGCACCAGCCCGCCGGTCCGGGGCTCGCGTTTGCGTGGAGCCCGTCGGCCGCGCGAGGCTGCGAGCGGCGGGCCGTCACCTGTCGACGAGAGGCATCCCCGTGAGCGATCAGCGCCGTGACCGCGGGCGCGGCGGTGAGGGACGCCGGCGGGACGAGGGGGCCGACCGTCAAAAGCGGCGTGGGGGCGCACCCCGCGAACGGCGTGGGGACCGCGAGGACCGCAGCGGCCGCCCCACGCGCACGGAACCAGCTGGGATCGAGCGCGCCGAGCGTTCGAAGGGGGTCCCGCCGCCGACACCCCGGCAACGCAAGAAGCCCGGTCGGCTCCCCCCTCCCGACCTCTCGCCCGTACCGGAGCCGCGGCTGCCACACGGGGTGATGGGCGAGCTGAAGCGGCACGCGGCCAAGCCAGACGACGTCGGAAGAGCGGTGACGATCGCGGGCGAGCTCGTCGACGACGGTCAGCCGGAGGACGCGCTCGTCTACCTCCAGTGGGCCAAGCAGGAGGCCCCGAGGGCCCCGAGCATCCGCGAGGCTCTCGGGATCGCCCTCTACCTCGCCGAGGACTGGGCGAGCGCGCTCTCGGAGCTCCAGACCTACCGCCGGTTCACCGGGCGGACCGACCAGAACCACCTCGTCGCCGACTGCCTCCGCGCCCTCGACCGCGCGACGGCGCGCGTGGGAGAGACCGTCAAGGAGATGGATCCCGAGCGCGACGGCATCGACCGCGTCGTGGAAGGGACCATCGTCTGGGCGAGCGCCCTCGCCGACGAGGGGGACCCCGCCGCCGGGCGCGCCGTCCTGCGGCGCATCCTGCCGCACCTCGAGGACGACGAACCCGCCGAGCACCACCTCCGCGTCTGGTACGTGGCGGGGGACCTCGCCGCCAGGGACGGGGACGGTGCGGATGCGCGGCGTTGGTTCCGGCGGATCGCCGCGGTCGACGACGAGCTGTTCGACGTCGCCGACCGCCTGTCGCAGCTCGGGTGACGGCGTTCGACGCTGCTAACCGGTGGGTGTGAGCGTCCCCTCGTCGCGGCGCTGGAAGTAGCGCAGGAGCCCGGCGGCGTTCGAGCGGAAACCCGACAGGAGCTGGACGCGCTCCTCGGCGTGCGGGTCGTCGGGCACGTCCTCGGCGTTGACCTCGTCGGCGAACCTCTGCGCCAGCGTCTCGGTGACGTGGTCGAGCTCGCTGTGCTCGTGGTAGGCGGCCTCCGCGGCAGCCGCCCAGAGCCGCAGGCGCTCGATGGCGTTCTCGAGCGACTCCACCGGCGGGTCGAGCTCCCCGTAGTGCGCGAGGTAGACGCGGGTCGGCTCGCGGTCGATGTAGCGCTGGATCGAGGCGATCGCGGCGTCGAGATGGAAGTCGGGCGGCGGGGTCGCAGGCCGCAGCTCCCGCATCCCCGGCAGCTTCACCCCCACCGAGTCGCCGGAGAAGATCGTGGCGGTGTCGCTGTCCCACACCCCGATGTGGTGCTTCGCGTGGCCGGGGGTGTAGAGGAGTTCCAGATGGCGCCCACCACCGAGATCGAGGACGTCGCCGTCATTCACGGCGAGGAGTCGGTCACCTTCGATCGGGGTGCAGTCGCCGTACACCGCGTCCATCACCTCGCCGTAGACCCGTCGTGAGGAGCGGTTCAGCTTCTCGGGATCGTGGAGGTGGGGCGCCCCGACCTCGCTCACGACGATCGTGGCGCTCGGGAACGCCCTGGCGATGTCGCCGGCGCCACCGGCGTGGTCGAGGTGGATGTGGGTCACGACGAGGTTCGCGAGGTCGCCAGGGTCGAGCCCCACCTCGGCGAGACCGTGGATGACGTGCTCGATCGAGAGCGCCGGGCCGCATTCGACGAGCGTGGGCCGGGGGGCGGTGATGAGGTAGCCGGCGGTGACCTTCGTCATGCCACCGGTCATCGTGTCGATGGCGACGAGGTCACGATCGAGCTGCTCGGTCCGGACCTGCCGCTCGGTCACGTACGCGCCCTCCTGTGGACAGCCTCGACAGCGTAGACGGGGGCTGTCCCAGCCGGTTCCTACGGTCGCCGCGTCCCCCGACGAAGGAGACAACCGTGATCGAACGGACGAAGAACAGGACCCCTGGAGGCGCCACCGAGCGTGCGGAGCCGGCCACCACCGACGCCGCCCCCGCGACGAACCGGGTCGCGCTAGAGGGGAGGCTGAGCAGCGCGCCCGAGAGCAGGACCCTGCCGTCTGGCGACTCGCTCGTGCTCCTGCGCGTCGTCGTGCCCCGTCCCGGCGGCCGCGGAGCGGACAGCCTCCCGG
>JBOHEE010000409.1:0-8048 GCA_050700895.1 Nitriliruptorales bacterium
GATCGCGTCGGCGCCGTAGCCGAGCAGCACCGCCATGTCGTGCGTCTCGCGCGCCTCGTCGGTCTCGGCGACGAGGCTCGTCCGGGTGCGCAGCTCCTCCCGGAGCAGGCGCTGGTGGACCGCCCCCACCGCGAGCACGATCGGGACGCGGCAGCGCTCCTCGTCGCTCCCGGTGTCGCTCACGACGAGGATGCCGGCCCCGTCGGCGACGGCCGCGACCGCCTCGTCACCGAGGCGCTCGAGCGCCGCCTCGAGCCCGGCGGGCCCGTCCGCGGCCGGGAAGGACGCGTCGACGGCCTGGACGTCGAAGGGGATGGCAGGGTCGAGCACGATCTGGCGCAGCGTGTCCGGGTAGAGGAGGCAGCTCTCGAGCTCGACGAGCCGGGCGGCGTCCGGCCCCTCGGTCAGCAGCGGGGCGCGCGGGCCGAGCAGCGTCCGGAGGCTCATGACCTCGTGCTCGCGCAGATGGTCGATCGGGGGGTTCGTGACCTGGGCGAAGCGCTGCTTGAGGTAGTGGCTCACCGGGCGGTGCCACTGCGCCGCCGGCGGGATCGGGGTGTCCTCGCCCATCGACGACGTCGGCTCCTTCGCCTCGGTCGCCATCGGCCGGAGGATCGACGTGAGCTCCTCCTTCGTGTAGCCGCAGGCGAGCTGGCGGCGGACGATCCCGTCGCCGACGCTCTCGACGGGCCGGCCGGGCTTCGCGCGGCGCAGCTCGGTGAGCCACTCCGAGTAGGGGGCGGCCTGCGCGAGGAGCTGCTTGATCTCGACGTCCTCCTGGAGGCCGCCCTCGTCGGGGTCCACGCACACCATCTGGCCCGGCCCGAGGCGCTCGCGGCGGACAAGGCCGTGCCCCTCGGTGCGGACCGCGCCGACCTCGGAGCTCGCGATGACGTAGCCGTCCTCGCAGACGAGGTAGCGCAGCGGCCGGAGCCCGTTGCGGTCGAGGGCGGCGCCGACCCGGCGGCCGTCGGTGAAGACGAGCCCGGCGGGCCCGTCCCACGGCTCGACGAGGCAGGAGTGGTAGCGGTAGAAGTCCCGCACCTCGGGGTCGATCGCGCGGTGGCCCTCCCAGACCGCCGGGACGAGCATCGACAGCGAGTGGCGGACGTCGCGACCAGCGCGGACGAGCAGGTCGAGGGCGTTGTCGAGCTTCGCCGAGTCCGACTGGTCGCTCTCGATGACCGGACGGAGCAGGTCATGCTCGATCCAGTCGGCGCCGAGGTCGCCCTCGCGCGCCCGCATGAGGTTCGTGTTGCCCTCGATGGTGTTGATCTCGCCGTTGTGGCAGATCATCCGGAACGGCTGCGCCCGCTCCCAGGTCGGGGCGGTGTTCGTCGAGTAGCGCGAGTGGAAGATCACGAACGCGGAGACGAAGTCGGGGTGGCCGAGGTCGGCGTAGAACGGCCCGAGATCCTCCCCGGACGACAACGCCTTGTAGGTGACGCTGCGGAACGACCAGGACGCGGCGTAGTAGCGCACGCGGTCGCGCTCGCAGGCCTGACGGGCGCGGCGGCGGGCACGGAACGCCGCCCGCTCCGCCTCGACCTCGTCCCAGCCCTCGGGGTGCTGGAAGAGCGCCTGGACGAGGCGCGGCATCCCTGCGACCGCGATCGCGCCGATCGCGTCGGTGTCGACCGGCACGGGACGCCAGGCGAGGAACTCCAGGCCCTCCGCGCGGCAGGCATCGACGACGTTCCGGCGGGCGGTCGCCCGCGCGGCGTCCGGCTCCTGACCCGAGCCCGACGAGAGGAAGAGGAACGCGACGCCGAGCCGGTCGGCGGCGACTCCGGTCGCGCCGAGCCGATCCGCCTCCGCCGCGAAGAACTCCTTGGGGATCTGGGTCAGCACACCGGCGCCGTCGCCGCTCCTCGCGTCGGCCGCGACCGCCCCGCGGTGCTTCACGCCCCGCAGACCCTCGAGCCCCATCTCGACGATCTCGCGTCGGGGCCGGCCATCGGTGCGGGCGACGAAGCCGATCCCGCACGCGTCGCGCTCGAACCGCGGGTCGTAGAGGCCGGCGGGGCGCCGGCCGAGGACGTCGTTCGGCTGGGTCACGGTGGTCCTCGTCGTGTCGGCGGGGAGCGTCGGGAAAGCGAAACGGCGCCCCGATGGTCGGAGCGCCGTTGCTCGTTCGCGCAGGGTATCCACCCCCCGCGGCCCCGGCCAAGCTATCCGGAAGCCGCCTCGAAGCGGAACTCGCTCGCGTCGAGGACGGGGCGGTAGCCGATCCACCGGTAGATCGCGTTCGAGGTCGGATTCGCGCGGTCGGTGAAGAGGAAGCAGAAATGCCGCCCCGCGTCGAGCAGGTGCTGGGTCAGGGCGGCGGTGCATGCGGTCGCGAAGCCGCGCCGGCGCAGCTCCGGCGGCGTGTAGACGGCGAAGACGCGGATGCCGTTCGGCGTCGGCCCGCCGTACCCAGCCATCGAGACGACCTCACCCTCCACGTCCCAGAGCACGAGTCCGCGCCGCTCGTTCGGGTCGAGCATGCGGTCCATCCAGCGCTCGACGCGATCCTCCTGGAGCTCCTCGCCGAGTGCCTCGCGGGCGAAGGCGCAGTTCCACTCGCGCACGGCGTCCCGGTCCGCGTCGGTCGGCCACCGCATGGAGCCGGGCACGTCGTCTGGGTGGCGTGCGCTCGTCGCTGCGAAGATGCGCATCGAGAGGTGCCGCCGCCACGCCCCTCCCCTGCCGGCGACCCACCGTCGCGCGAACCGCTCGGCAAGATCGACCGGGCCGGTGACGCCGGGAAGGTCCATCGCGTCGGCCGCGAGGTCGTCTGCCAGCGCATCGACCGCCGCCGGGTCCTTGGCGAGCGACAGGACGATGTTCCATGGCGGCGTGCGGACGGCGACGAGCACGGGCCCTCCGCCGTCGTCGCGGACGAGCGCGAGGATGGGACCGGCGTCCGCGTACGGGCTTGCCTCCTCCTGAAGGACGGAGATGATGCCGAGCGGCAGGTTGTGCGCCGCCTCGTTGGCCATGAGGTACTCGCCGACCTCGTTCTCGAAGGCGGCGGGGTCCCCGAAGCGCTCGACCTCCACGCCCCCGACCGTAGCCCGCGGTCCGACGCGCGGGCTCGGGTGCCGGAACCCGTCGACGCCAAGGTTCCGTCGTTCCGTCACCTCGACGCCAAGGTTCCGTCGTTCCGTCACCTCCAGGTGACCAGACGACGGAACCTTCAGCTTGCAGCGAGTGCTTTGGCAACGGTCGCCATGACCTCGTCGAGCTCGCGCTCGATCTTCCAGGCTCCGAACCGGAGCATTCGACCGCCGGCGAGGACAAGCGCGTTCTGACGGTCGTCGTCGTACCGCTTCTGGCTCGGAAGGGAGTGCCACCGCAGCCCGTCGACCTCGACGACGAGATTCGCCCGCTCCCAGATGAAGTCGACCTTGCCGATGAGACGCCCGTGCTCGTTCGTGATCCGTCGGTTGACCTTGGGCATCGGGAGCCGTCGGCGCCGGATCTCACGCAGGAACTTCGCCTCGAGCCATGACATGAGCCGCACGAGCTCTTCCGGGTCGAACGACCGCAGCACCTGATTGACGCCCGCCACGCCAGGAGCGGGCCCCATTCGTTCCGTGGCCGCGCGAAGTTGGGCGGGCGTCGCCATCCGCCGTCGCATCACCTCGATAGTCAGATCCTCCCCCTCGTCCACGGACAGCTTCCCGCAGGCGTCAACCGTGGTCCTCCAAGGCGTCGTGACCGGCATTGCGCCCCGAACCGTGACGTCGAGCCGGTCGAGGGTCGTCGAGGAGTGGAGGGCCACGCCGTCGATCTCCCGCTTGCGCTTGTCCGGCACGAGGACGTGGAAGGGCGCGACTGGGCGCAGGTCCCCGAGCGTCCACACCGCGGCAGCGGTGAGGTGGGAGGCGACCGCGCCGTCCCCGCAGGCGAGGATCGCAGCCAGCAGACGCTGTTCACGTGACGGGTCGGCCGCGGTGAAGCGGTAGATACCGCGCCCGACGCGCGTCACGTCGCCGCTGCGCACCCGGGAGGCGATCCCGTTGCGCGTGACGCCGTGAGCCTGCGCGTCCGAACTCGTGAAGAGTCCGAACCGCTTCGCTGCGGCGCGTGCGACGAGCGACCATCTGTCGGTTGCCATCGAGGACACGGTGCCAGCGTCCAGGCCACTCGGGGTCGGCGGTCTCGCTGTGGATGTGGACAAGTCCCGCCGGCCTGGTCGGTCCGGATGTGCTCCAATGGCGCCGAGGCCGAGACTAGGACCGAGACCGTGTGTCGCAGCATCAAGACCCTCCGACCGCCCTTCAGCGAGACCGTCACGGACGAGGACGTGCGTGCGGCCGCCCTGCAGTACGTCAGGAAGGTGTCGGGCTTTCGACAGCCGGCGGCGCACAACGCCGAGGCCTTCGAGCACGCCGTCGATGAGATCGCGCACGTAACGCAGACGCTGCTCGACGCGCTCGAGATCCGGGGTGGCCGACGGCCCCGACAGCACGCCGGATAGCCGCACGACCCGACGTGGACGCCACCCATGTCGAGAGGCTCGGGCCGTCGATCGATGTACGCCCGCTGCTCGGCCCGGAGCGGGCGGCGCTGGTCGAGCTGCTCGCACACTTGGCAGAAGAGGACTGGGGACTCGCTAGCGCTAGCTAGGCCGTCGGGACCCGGTCGGTCAAACGCCGGTGTCGATCGGCTCGGGGGCAGGACCGTTCGCGAGGAGATCCGCGACGAGCTCGGGGAGACGACGCGGGGCAAAGCCGATGTCGGCACCACGGAGTTCATCCTGGATCCACCAGCGCACATCGGTCACGTACTCGCGGCGCAGCTCCTCCCAGGACATCTCCGGCTCCGGCTCGAACGCCTCGGTCCGGACGAGGAAGTAACGCTCGGTCTGGCCGTCGGCGCTGCCGTCGATGAAGGGGAAGACGTGCGTCCGGGTCCAGATCTCCGGGCCGATCGCGGGCTCGAGCAAGCCGACCTCCTCGCGCAGCTCCCGCCGCAGCGCCGTGGCGGCGTCCTCGTCGTCGGCGACCCCGCCGCCCGGAGTGATCCAGACGACGGACGCTCCTCTGGTGACGCGCTCGTGCCTCGGGGGTGTGGGAGGTACACGCGGACCAGGAGGACGCGGTCGTCGGGGTCGAGACGAGGGCGCGGACGGCACGCCGGATGCGGAGCGCGTCGGTCACTGGCGGGCTTCCGGTCGTGGGGAGGAGGTCGGCAGCATGGCCGCCGAGGGGCCTCACATGCAGCAGGAGTCCTTGTAGCCGCACGCCGGACAAAGCCAGCGGCTCGAGATGCGGTCGAACGGCTCGCCGCAGATCTGACAGGGCTCCATGCCGTCACCGTAGGACCTGACGCACCGTCTGCGGAGTACCTCGTCTCATCGAGCGCAGGGTTCCGTCATCGCGTCACCGACAGGTGACGCAGGAACGGAACCTCGGCGACGGCGACCCCGAGCGGTACGACGTCCTCGGAGATGTCCCACCCCCTCCTTACGGTCTCCCTGTCACCAGGGCCAGGGAGTGCGATGTCCGCGTTGACGGGGGCCGGCGAGCCGTCGGACGGCTTCCGCGCTTCCGCACGGCACGGTCACGTCGCCGTCGTGGACGGCTCCGTCCGCGTTGCCGACTGGCGGACCTCGTCGCCCGAGATCGTGCGCTGGTTCGAGGAGCGCCTGGAGGCCGACGAGGACCTCGCCGAGGCTCTTGAGCTCGCGGTGAGGGTCGGGGCGCTCGCGCTCGGCCGGGTCGAGCCCACGGTCAACGTCGACTACGTCGAGAAGGAGTTCGAACGGCTCCACCGCCGCCTCGAGCAGGCGCTCGAGGAGCGCATCCACCGCGTCGAGCGCGTCTTCGAGCAGGCGTTCGCCGAGGAGGACGGCCACCTCGCCCAGGCGCTCGGTGACTACCTCGGCGAGGGCGGCCGGCTCGCCGAGCTCTTCGACCCCAACCGCCGCGACTCCGCGATCAGCCGCATGCGGGAACTCCTCGGCGAGCACTTCGACGGCGAGTCGTCCAAGGTGGCGAAGCTCCTTGACGGCGAGTCGTCGAAGCTCGCGAAGCTCCTCGACGCCTCCAATCCCGAGGGTCCGCTCGCCTCGTGGCAGCGGGAGATGACGGAGGGCTTCGAGGGGCTGCGCCGGCTCATCGGCGACTACCGCACCGAGCTGCGCGAGCAGGCCGCGGCCGCCGAGGCGGCGACGTCGGCGCGGACGGAGGAGCGCGAGAAGGGCACGCACAAGGGCCGCGAGTACGAGGAGACCGTCTTCGGCGCCGTCAACGCGATCGCGGCCGTGTTCGGCGACCTCGCCGAGCCGACCGGGGATCAGGCCGCGGCGGGCGGGAGCCGCAAGGTCGGCGACGTCGTCGTCACCCTGAACGAGCGCGACACACGCGGCGCGTCCGTTCGGCTCGTCGTCGAGGCGAAGGACAAGTCCGTCCGTCTCACCCCGATGCTCCGGGAGCTCGGCGACGCCATCGACAACCGCGGCGCGGCCGGCGGCATCGCGGTCTTCAGCCGCGCGGCGCACATGCCGAACGGGACGGCGCCCTTCCGGGAGCAGGGCACGCGCTACCTCTGCCTGCTGGACAAGGACAGCGGCGAGGACCTTGCTCTCCAGGTCGCCTACCGCACGGCTCGGCTCGCGGTCATCGCGTCGCTCGCAGGCGACGACGTGACGATCGACACGAAGGGCATCCGCGACGACCTCGAGGCCGCCCGCCACCAGCTCCAGACCGTCGCCACCGTCAAGGGCCAGCTCACGAAGCTGCGCAACTCCCTCGACGCGGGGGTTGCCGACGTCGAGGAGCGCCTCGAGGAGCTGCGCAGCGGCCTCGTCCAGATCCTGGACCGCCTCGACACCCGCCTTCATCTCGACCGGGACTGACACCGAGGTTCCGTCGCTACGTCACCTGCAGGTGACGAGACGACGGAAGCTTGCTCCCGATGGCGGCGGTTAGGCTCGGTCGAGTCGTCCTCCCGGAGACGTGCGATGGCCATGGTCGAGATCGAGCGCCGTGACGACGTGGTCGCGCTCGTCACCCTCAACGACCCCGACCGCCGCAACGCGATGACCGCCGACATGGGCAAGGCCCTCGACGCGGCCTTCTCGGAGCTCGGCGGCGACGACACGCTCCGGGTGGCCGTCCTGACCGGCGCGGGCGCGGCGTTCAGCGCCGGCGGGGACCTCGGCATGCTCGAGGAGCACGCGCGCCGAACCCGTGAGGAGGGCTTCGACGCGACCGAGGACATGCGCACCTTCTACCGGCTGTTCCTGTCCGTCCGGGAGCTGCCGGTGCCCGTGGTGGCGGCGGTGAACGGCCACGCGATCGGGGCCGGGGCGTGTGTCGCGCTGGGCTCCGACCTCGCGGTCGTGGCCGAGGACGCCCGGATCGGCCTGAACTTCGCCCGCATCGGGATCCACCCGGGGATGGGCGGCTCGTGGCTCCTCCCCCGGCTCGCGGGGCGCCAGCGGGCCGCCGAGCTGCTCTACACGGGCCGGCTCGTGACGGGCGCGGAGTGGGCGGACTACGGCATGGCGCTCGAGGCGCTGCCGGCCGGCCAGGTCCTGGACCGGGCGCTCGCGACCGCCACGGAGATCGCGACCTCCGCCCCACAGGTGGTCCGCCAACTCAAGGTCTCGCTGCGCAAGACGTGGGACCGCAGCCTCGAGGAGCAGCTCGACGTCGAGGCCGCCTGTCAGTCGGTCAACTACGGCACCGCCGACGTCCTCGAGGGGCTCGCCGCGGTGCGTGAGCGGCGAACCCCTCGGTTCACGGGCACCTGAGCGGCCGGGGGACCGGACGCAGGGCCCGTTGGCTCACGAGCCGGACAGGGTCAGGCGGGTGAGCACGAGCTCCTGGATGTCGACGAGGCTGTCGAGGACGTCCTTTCGTATCTGCTGGACGACGACCGGGTGGAGGACGCCGTCGATCGCGACGGTGAGCCTGGCGTCGGCGCCGTCCGGCGGGACGACCGCGAAGTAGCTGCCGGTCTCCGCGTCGGCCACCGCAAGGGACGGGACGGCACCGTGCGCGGTCCGGTTCCCGCGGTGCGCGGCCCGCGCACGAGCACGAGGCGCCTCC
>JBOHEE010000410.1:0-6150 GCA_050700895.1 Nitriliruptorales bacterium
CCGCGGCACGCGTCGGATCCGGGTCGGGATCGACGTCACCGACGCGGAGCGCGTCCGCGACTCCAGGCGGCGGACCCGCCGCCGCCGCCTGGGCGGCCGCATCGGGCTCTACACGCTCGCGATCATCGCCGCGCTCCTCTCCGCCAGCCCTTTCATCTGGAGCACGATCACCTCGTTCAAGGCGAACACTGACCTCTACACGAAGGCGAACAACCCGTTCATCTTCAACCAGGCCCCAACGCTCGAGCACTGGAACCTGCTGCTGTTTGAGACGGCGTTCCTGACCTTCGTCTGGAACACGCTCTGGGTCGGCTTCGTCGTCGTCGTCATCACGCTCGCGGTCGGTCTGCCCGCGGCGTACGCGCTCGCGCGCCTGCAGATGCGGTACAGCGGGCCGCTCGGGATCGCGATCTTCTTCGTCTACCTCATCCCGCCGACGCTGTTGTTCATCCCGCTCGTGCGCGTCGTCGGGGCGTTCGGGTTGCTGAACAGCACGTGGTCGCTCGTGCTCATCTACCCGACGATCACGATCCCCGTGTCGGTGTGGCTCCTCATCGGGTTCCTCAAGGGCATCCCGAAGGACATCGAGGAGCAAGCGATGGTGGACGGCTACAGCCGGCTCGGCGCCTTCGTCCGCACGACGATCCCGCTCGCCTTCCCGGGAATCGTCGCGGTCATCGTGTTCGCGTTCACGCTGGCCGCGCACGAGTTCATCTACGCGCTCGCCTTCATCTCCTCGACCGCCGAGAAGACGATCTCGATCGGCGTGCCGACCGAGTTGATCCGGGGTGACGTGTTCTTCTGGCAGGCACTCCAGGGTGCGGCGGTGTTCGTCGCCCTCCCGATCGCCTTCGTCTTCAACCTGCTCCTCGAGCGCTTCATCTCCGGCTTCACCATGGGCGCGGTGAAGGGGTAGGCGAGCCGATCAGGCCCCTTCGGGGCGGCGGGTGCCGACCTCGTGGTCGAGGATGAGCAGGGCGGAGGACTCGTCGCCGGCGAGGCGCAGCCGCTCGACGATCTGCGACACGGCCGCTTCCTCCTCGACCTGCTCGGTGACGAACCACTGGAGCAGCGGCACGCTCGCGTAGTCGCCCTCGTCATTCGCCTGGCGATAGAGGTCGTTGATCGACCGGGTGACCTCGCGCTCGTGCTCGAGCACATGCTCGAACGCCGCGAGGGGCGAACTCACGTCGACGTCCGGCGCCTGGATCGGCTGCAGCCGCACGTCGACGCCCCGCTCGATGAGGAAGTCGTAGAAACGCAGGGCATGCCCCCGCTCCTCCTCGGCCTGGCCGCGCATCCAGTTCGCGAACCCGGGCAGGTTGCGCGCCTCGAAGTCGGCTGCGATCTGGAGGTAGAGGTACGAGGCGGCGAACTCGATCGCGATCTGGTCGTTGAAGGCCTTCTTCAGGCTGTCACTCATGTCCACTGCCGCTCCTTCGTCGCGCTTTGACGGCCAGCGTAGGCACTCGAGCCGCGAGCAGGGTGGAGCGGGAGCCCCCGGACGGTCCCGACCGACGGGAAGTGCGCCGCCGGTGTCAGTGCTCGACGATCGCGCTGAGGAACGTGCGGCGGCGTTCCGTGTCGACATCGGTGAAGGTCTTGTCCGGGGCCCCTCGTGGCGCGCGCTACCTCAGGTTGCGGACGGCGTCCTCGAGGTGGCGCTCGACGAGTGCGACCGCGCGCTCCTCGCTGCCGCTCGTGATCGCGGCGAGCAGCTCCCGGTGCTCGTCCACCAGCTCGCGGCGCGCGGGATACGCCGGCTCGAGCGCATCGAGGCAGAGGCGGGTCTCGATGAGGAGGGTGTCGAACATCCGCAGGAGGCGGCGGCTCCCGGAGGCTTGTACGAGCGTCTGGTGGAAGCGCAGGTCCAGCTCGGCGACCGCGCTCCAGCGATCGCGCTCTGCGGCGCTCTCCATGCGGTCGACCAGCTTGGCGAGCTCGTCGACCACATCGGGCTCCGCGGCGCGAGTCACGAGCGCCACGGCGGTGCGCTCGACCGCGGTCCGGGCCAGGTACACGTCGCGCGCCTCGTCGACGCCCAGTTCGGCCACGAACACGCCACGGTGCGGCTCGCTGCGGACGAGGCCTTCCTGGATGAGACGCTGCAGGGCCTCGCGGACCGGGCCGCGGCTGACCTCCAGCTGCTGCGAGAGATGGGCCTCCGCGAGCTGCGAGCCCGGGGGGAAGGTGCCGTCGCGGATGCCCTCGCGGATCCGGGACGCGATCACGCTCGCCGTCGTCTCCCGGGCGACGGGCTCGAGGCGGTCGAAGACGCTCATCGCCGGATTGTTGACAATCATACGATCCGGTGTCAACCTTCCGGGTTCCCGAGTGACCTCCACGAGCTGGCCGGACCGACTGTCGATGCACGCAGCACCCTGGTCGCCGAAGCCCGCGGACGCCAAGGAGCTGCCGGCGTTCGCCCGTCCGTACTTCGACGAGGCCGAGTACGAGGGACGCATGTTCGCGGTCCGCCGTGCGATGGAGCGCGACGGGCTCGACGGCCTCCTCGTCGCGAGCCCGGAGAACATCTACTACCTGGTGGGTCTGAGCCACCAGGGCTACTTCGCGGTCACGGTGCTGCTGCTGCTCCCCCAGGGCCCGTCGCTGCTCGTGACCCGCTCGATGGAGCTGGTCACCGTCGCCACCCAGGCTCCAGACTGCGAGCATGTCGGGTTCTCCGACCATGAGCGCCCGGTGGACGGCGTGGCCCGTGCGCTCCGTGCCGCCGGCCTCGACCGCGCCCGGCTCGGTGTGGAGAAGGACACGATGTACCTGCCGGTGAACGTCTGGGAGGGGGTCCGTGAGACCTTCCCTGCCGCCGACTGGGTGGACGCCTCCGGCATCGTCGACGAGCTGCGCATGGTGAAGTCGCCCCAGGAGCTCGTCTACGTGCGGCAGGCGGCGGCCATGTCCGACCGTGCGGTACGGGCGGGGATCGAAGAGGTCGGCGTCGGCGTGAACGAGCGCGAGATCGCCGCCGAGGTGTACCGGTCCCTCGTGCTCGGTGGCAGCGAGTATCCGGGCTTCGTGCCGCTCGTGCGCTCGCTCGAGATCCTGCTCCACGAGCACGAGACCTGGCGCGACCGCGTCCTCATGCCCGGCGACGGGGTCTTCATGGAGCTGTCGGGGTGCGTGCGCCGCTACCACGCCCCGCTGACGCGGATGGTCCACGTCGGCCACGAGCCTCCCGGCCTGGCCGCGGCGGCGGAGACTGCGTTGAACGGGCTCGACGCGATCCTGGGCGCGCTCCGCCCGGGGGCGCTGAGCGGCGAGGTGTACGCCGCCTGGCAGGCGGCGATCGACGCCGGCCTCGGCCACGGCGAGTACCGCCGCCACCACTGCGGCTACGGCGTCGGCATCGGCTTCCCGCCGAGCTGGGTCGGGGGGAGCAGCGTCATGGGCATCCGCCCCGGTTCCGAGACCGAGGTGCGTGAGGGCATGGTGTTCCATGTCCTCTCGTGGCTGCTCGGCCAGGAGCCCGGTGACTACGGGGTGTCCGACACCGCCGTGGTGACGGCGGAGGGCGCCGAGCTGCTCACCTCCACGAAGCGGACCCCGACCGTCGTCGCCTGAGAGGAGGCGCGCATGCGCATCACCGGACTCGACGCGACCGTCGTCGCGGTTCCCTTCCGCCGCGACGAACTCTGGGCCTTCGGCGGCCGCCGGGGCCTGACGAGCGTCGTCCTCGAGGTCCACACCGACGAGGGCGTCACCGGGCTCGGAGAGGCGGCCGGCTACCCGACGCCCGAGATCGTGCTGGCCGTGATCCGCTCCCTCGATGGCCTCGTCGTGGGCGAGGACCCGTTCCGCTTCGAGCGCCTCTCGAAACGCATCGAGGCCATCGGGACCTGGCACCACGTGCGCCAGACCAGCAGCGCGATCGCCGCGGTCGAGCTGGCCTGCTGGGACATCGTCGGCAAGGTCTGCGGGCAGCCGCTCGTCAATCTCTTCGGCGGACGCGTCCGTGACGAGGTGGAGTACTTCTTCAACGTGGTGTGCGCATGGGCGAGCACGGATCGTCATCTGGCAAGGCGCGGCGAGTGCCGCGTGGCAGCGCTGCGCAAGCGAGTCCGCAACGCCGCCAGGGGCGATCTGGACCGCCCAGGCGTGCGCCGAAGTCGGACACCAGCCTCCTAGTAGGGAGACCCATGGGCGACCGGCCGACCGTCGTGGTGCTCGGCGCGACTCGCGAGGACCCTCCGCCGGGACTCCTCGACGCGCTCGGCGACGACGCGGAGCTGCGCTTCGCCGTCACGACCGCCGAGCTGCGGGCCGCTCTCCCCGGTGCCGAGATCCTGCTCGTGTGGGACTTCCGCTCGGACCAGCTCCGCGACGCATGGGACGCCCGCGACGGGCTGCGATGGATCCACGTCGCCGGCGCGGGCGTGGACGCGGTGCTGTCCCCGAAGCTGCTGGCCAGCGACGTCGTCCTGACCAACGCCCGCGGGGTCTTCGACGACGCCATGGCCGAGTACGTCGTCATGCTCATGCTCGTCTTCGCCAAGGACCTCCTCACGACCCTCGAGGCCCAGCGCGTCCGCCACTGGCGCCACCGCGAGAGCGAGCGCCTGTCGGGCGCGACGCTCGTGATGGTGGGGGCGGGCGCCATCGGACGGGCGATCGCGAGCCGCAGCCGAAGCCTCGGCATGCACGTCGTCGGCGTCGCGCGGACGGCCCGGCCGGACCCCGACTTCGAACGGGTGGTCGCGATCGAGGACCTGCACGCCGTTCTGCCCGAGGCCGACTACGTCGTGGTCGCCGTCCCCCTGACGGCGGAGACCGAGGGCATGTTCGCGGCCAGGGAGCTCGGTCTCCTCAGGCCCACGGCGCGGCTCGTGAATGTGTCGCGTGGCCGGGTCGTCGACGAGGAGGCGCTCGTGGCGGCCCTGCGCCGCCGCGGACTGGCGGGTGCGGCGCTCGACGTCTTCGAGAACGAGCCACTGCCGTCCGACAGTCCGCTGTGGGAGATGCCGCAGGTCGTTGTCTCGCCGCACATGTCCGGGGACTTCCACGGCTGGCTCGACGCCCTCGCCGACGTCTTCGTCGCCAACTACCGCCGCTGGCGTGCGGGGGAGGACCTCGTCAACGTCGTCGACAAGCAGCGCGGCTACGTCGCGTCCAGCTCAGTCGGGAGGGAGACCGATGCCCGCTGACACCGTGTACCTCACCGCCGTCGAGCTGCTCGAGCGCTACGCGACCGGCGAGCTGTCGCCGGTCGAAGCCACGCAGGCGGCGCTCGACCGCATCGAGGAGGTCGACGACCGCGTCAACGCGTTCTGCCTCGTCGACGGGGATCGCGCCCTCGAGGCCGCCCGCAGGTCGGAGTCGCGCTGGAAGGAGGGCCGCCCCGACGGCCTCCTCGACGGGGTCCCCGTGGCCATCAAGGACGTCTTCCTCACGGTCGGCTGGCCGACCCGCAAGGGCTCCGCGGCCATCGCCGCCGCCGGCCCCTGGGACGAGGACGCCCCGCCCGTCGCGCGGCTGCGCGAGCACGAGGCGGTGCCGCTCGGCAAGACCACGACCCCGGAGCTCGGGTGGAAGGGCGTCACCGACAGCCCGCTGACCGGCGTGACCGGCAACCCCTGGGACCCGACGAGGACCGCCGGCGGGTCCAGCGGCGGCAGCGCGGCGGCGGTCGCGCTCGGGATGGCGCCGCTTGCGACCGGCACCGACGGCGGCGGTTCCATCCGCATCCCCGCGGGGTTCAGCGGGATCGCCGGCCTCAAGCCGACCTTCGGCCGGGTGCCGCACTACCCGCCCAGCCCCTTCGGGACCCTGGCCCACGCCGGGCCCATGGCCTGGACCGTCGCGGACGTCGCGCTGATGCTCGACGTGATGGTCGGCCCCGACGCCCGCGACTGGCAGGCCCTGCCACCACCCGGGCACTCCTTCACGGACGCGCTCGGGCAACCGTTCGGCGACCTCCGCGTCGCCTACAGCGAGACGCTGGGCTTCGTGGAGGTCGACCCCGAGGTGGCTGCGGCGGTCGGCCGGGCCGCCGAGGCGTTCGAAGCGCTCGGTGCGACCGTCGAGGCGGTCGATCCCGGCTTCGCCGACCCCGTCGAGACCTACCACGTCCTGTGGTACGCGGCGGCCGCGAAGGCGCTCGAGTCCTTCACCGCCGAGCAGCGCTCGGGCATGGAT
>JBOHEE010000411.1:0-59389 GCA_050700895.1 Nitriliruptorales bacterium
GGCTCCGCCACCGCACGCAGCGAGTTCCGCAGCGTCTTCCGGCGCTGGCCGAACGCCGCATCCACGACCCGCGCGATGCGCGCCCGCTCGTCCCGCGACGGGGCGTCGGGTCGCCGCCGGATGCGGACCGTCACCGAGTCGACCTTCGGCACCGGGTGGAAGACCGTCCGCGGCACCTGCGCGGCGATCTCCGCGCGGGCGGCGAGGGCGATCTTCACGCTGACCGCGCCGTACAGCTCATCCCCGACATCGGCCGCCCAGCGCTGGCCCACCTCGCGCTGGACCATGACGAAGAGGTCGGTGAACGCCTCGTTCGCGAGGACGTCGAGGACGAGCGGTGTCGCGACGTTGTACGGCAGGTTCGCGATGAACCGAGCCGGTCCCCCACCGACGACGTCGCCGAGGTCCGTGCGCAGCGCGTCCGCGTGGACCACCTCGACGTTCGTGACACCCTCCAAGACCTCTGCGAGCGCGGCGACGAGCCCCGCGTCCACCTCCACCGCCGCCACCCTCGCCGCGGCCTCCGCGAGCGCGAGCGTGAGCGACCCGAGCCCGGGGCCGACCTCGAGCACGACGTCGTGGGGCTCGACGCCGGCGTCGCGGACGATCTTGCGCACGGTGTTCGCGTCGACGACGAAGTTCTGCCCTGCCGCCTTCCGCGGAGCGATGCCGTGCGAGACCAGCAGCCGACGGACGTCCGCCGGCGTCAGAAGGTCGTGCCCCCGTTCCCCTGGGTCCACGCGCCCAGGGTAGGCGCGCGCGAACCCGGCCTCCGACACAGCCCCCGCTGGCCGCGGTCTCCTAGAGGGCGAAGGCGCGGCGGGCGTTGTCGACGGTCGCCGCCGCGAGATCCTCGACCTCGACCTCGTGCGCCTCCGCGAGGCATCTGGCGATCACGGGGATGTACGCGGGCTCGTTCGGGCTCCCACGGTGCGGGTGGGGGGTGAGGAACGGGCTGTCCGTCTCGGTGAGGATCGCGTCGAGCGGGGTCGCCGCGGCTGCCTCCCGGAGACTGGGCGCGTTCGTGAAGGTGACGTTGCCCGCGAACGAGAGGAACCAGCCCGCCTCGGCGCACTGGCGCGCGAGTGCGGCGTCTCCCGAGAAGCAGTGGAGAACGACCCGCTCCGGCGGACCCTCGTACTCGAGGATCTTCAGCGTGTCCTCCCAGGCGTCGCGCACATGGACGACGAGGGCCTTGTCGAACTCCTTCGCGAGCGCGATGTGCTCGCGGAACGCCCACTGCTGACGGTCGGTCGGCGCCCAGTCGCGGTAGTAGTCGAGGCCGGTCTCACCGATCGCGACGACCTGCTCGTGCCCGGCCAGTCGCCGGATGGCCTCCATGACGTGTGGGGTCGCCTCCATGGCGTCGTTCGGGTGCACGCCGACCGTCGCCCAGACGCCGGGATGCCGGTTCGCCGTCTGGACCGCCTCGGTCGAGGACGCGAGGTCCGTCCCGACCGTGACGATCGTCGTGACGCCCTCGGCGAGGGCGCGATCGATCTGTTCGGAGGGCCGGGCGTCCTCGTGGTGATCGAGGTGGCAGTGGGTGTCGACGTACTCGGGCACGCGCAAGCCTTCGCGGTCCGTCCGCATCGGGTGACGGCAGGGTTACTTCGAGCGAGCCGGCACGCCCCCGTGACGCCGGCAACAGCGAGCCTAGCGGATGCGTGCTCCCGCCCCCGGGTCACGGGAGGAAGTCCGCGTGCCACACCGTGGTGCCGAGTCGCACGAGGCTGCCGTCCCGGGCGGAGATCCACGTCCGACCACCGGAGCCCAGCAGCACGGCGTCGCCGCCGGCGGTCATCCAGATCCTGGTCGGGTCGCTCGTCTGGCGGACCTCGTCGGGGGTCGCGAGCGGCTCGCCCTCGTCGGAGGCCTGGACGGCGGTGAGCGACAGGTCCACGGTCCCCTCGCCGGCTCCCTGGACGGTGAGGAAGAAGCGCACGTCCTGCTCGCTCAGGCCCTGGTGGCCGTTCGCGACGTCGAGGTACGCACCGTCCCGGTCGGGCTGCAGGTACGGGGCGTTCGGGTCGACGCCGAGCGCGCCGTCGGCCTGGCGCTCGAGCGGGTAGACGACGAGCGACGTGCCAGAGTCGCCGCCCGACAGCGGGTCGGTGATGACCAACTGGCCGCTCGCGGTCTCGCCGTCGTCGGCGACCCAGGTCCACTCCTGCAGGCGGGCGCCGAAGGAGAGATCGACCTCGACCTCCCACGAGGCGTCGTCGTTGCCTTCGTCGGCCGAGCCCGGGCCGTCGGTCCACTGGATGGCACGGATGACGAACGGTCCCCCGTCGCCGCCCTCGAGCCAGGCGAGGAAGTCGCCGTCGGGCGACCAGACGGGGTTCGGCACCGCGCCGTCGGTCCGCGTGTCCTGGACGTGATAGGGGGCCGGAATCTCCTGGTCCTCTACGGGGAGACCGCTCGTCCAGCGGAACCAGCGCAGGGTGTACATCCCCTCGCCCTCCTCGAGGAGCACCCCGGTGACGTCCTCGGGGGTCGAGCCCGGGCGCACCGCGACCGCGACGTAGCGGGCCTCGGCGTTCTCCCGGAAGCCCTCGGCTGGTCCCTCTACCAGCAGCGCACCGCGTCGGCCCTCGCGAAGGAGGAAGACGTCGAACCCGTCGGTCGCCACCGCCCATTCAGGGGCGCCGGCCGGGTACGCCGCCACGGGTGTGGGCGAAACCGTGGGAGACGGCGCGTCGTCGGGCTCCGTACCGCCCACGACCGGGTCGTCGTCGGGCTCGGTCGCCGTCGGCGTCTCCGACGGCTCGTCGAAGATCTGTGGTGCCTCCTCCGGCCGGCGCAGGTCGAGCAGGGCCGGAACGGCCAGGCCGACGACGACCACGGCGGCGGCAGCAAGGCTCAGCGCGGCGAGCCAGCCGCGGAGGCGACGCCGGCCAGCCCTCCGCTGGACCTCGTTCCACAGCGCGGGGGTTGCCGCGACGTCGCCCGACCGGGCCTCGAGGCTCTCTCGGAGCAGACGCTCCAGGTCGTTCATCACGCACCTCCGAACGCGGTCGCGTCCCCGAGCAGCTCCCGGAGACGGTCGAGACCGCGTGAAACCTGGGACTTCACCGTGCCCACGCTGACGCCGAGCATCTCGGCCGCCTGCGCCTCGGAGAGGTCCTCGTAGTAGCGGAGCACGATCGCGGCGCGCTGCCGGTCCGGCAGGCGCTGGAGCGCCTGCCACACGGCGTCGTGGTCCGCGGCCTGCTCGTCGTGGAGGCGGACGCCCCGCTCGTCACCGGCCCGGCGCTCGCCCTCGCGGATCTCCAGCGCCCGGCGCCGGCCGCGGCTGTTGACCTGGTTCACGACCGCGCGCCGGAGATAGGGGCCGACGTCGCGGACGCGGCCCCGTTCCCACTGTCGCCAGACCTTCGCGAAGGCCTCCGCTACGACATCCTCCGCGGCGTGCGGATCCCCGGTCAGCAGCCAGGCGAGCCGGACAGCGCGCCGATGGTGAGCGCTGTAGACGTCCGCGAACGACGTCGCGGCGCCATCAGCCCGAAAGACGCTCGACACACGGGTCGCCACTCGTCTTCGACGCCACCGCGGGGTTCCCCGCCGCGTGCGTCCCTCCACCCGAACTGACGCGCACACCGCCTGGAAGGTTGAGACGGATCTGCGCGCGGCGGAGGGTAGGGCGAGTACGGAACGCAGCGGACGGTCGACGCGGCCTACGCCTACGACGTGGCCGCCCCCTCCTCTGCCGCCTCCTCGTCCTCGGCCGGCACCGGCATGTCGAGGTGGCGGCCGTGCCACTCGAGCACGATCTGGAAGCGGTCGCGGCGATGCTTCGGCGCCCCCGAGCGCGAGAGCTCGTGACCCTCGTCTGGGAAGCGGACGAGCTCGACCTCGGTTCCGTGCCGCTTCAGCATCATGTAGAACTGTTCCGCCTGCTCGATCGGGCAGCGCCAGTCGTGCTCGGAGTGGAGGAGGAGCGTCGGGGTCGTGACGCGATGGGCGCGCGAAACCGGGCTCGCCGCCCACAGGAGCTCGAAGTCCTCAGGCAGCTGGGCGTCGAGGTACATGCGGTCGAAGAAGGCGCCGATGTCCGAGGTGCCCGAAAACGAGACCCACGACAGGAGCCCCCGCTCGACGATCGCGGAGCGCCAGCGATCCTCGCGGCCGATGACGTGGGCGGTGGCAAAGCCTCCGTAGGAGCCGCCCATGACCCCCATTCGCTCGGGGTCGAGGCGGTCGGAGCGGGCAAGCGCGGCGTCGACCGCGCGGCGCAGGTCGTTGAGGTCCGGCGGGTCCTCCTCGTGCCAGACCTTGACCGCGCCACGGGCGAAGTCGCGCCCGCGGCCGCTCGAACCGCGCGGGTTCGTGGCGAGCACCGCGTACCCGGCCCCGGCGTAGACCTGGAACTCGTCGAAGAAGCCCCAGCCGTACTGCGTCGCGGGCCCCCCGTGGATGTTGAACAGCAGCGGCACGCGGTCCCCGCCCTCGGGCAGGTACAGCCAGGCGTCGATCTCCTCCCCGCCGGACTCGTAGGTGAAGTGCTCGCCGGCGACGAAGGCGAGCTCGTCGCGGGCCGTCGCGTTCACCGCCGTGAGGGCACGCTCCTCGCCGTCCTCCCACCAGTGGAGCTCGCCGGGATCGTCGTTGGCGGTGGCCACGAACGCGAACGCCGAGCCGTCCTCGCGGACCGTCGCGCCCGTGATCGTGCGTCGGCTTCCGCCGGCGAGCTCCTCGACCTTGCCGTCAGGGTCGACGGCGACGACCCGGTTCACACCCCGGTCCTCGAGCAGGGTGAGGAAGCGGTCGCCCCTCCACTGCGGTCCGGACGGTCCCGCCGCGTCGAACGGCAGCGCGTCGCGGTCGAGGTGTCCGGTGAGGTCGGTCAGCGACCCGTCCTCCTCGATGCGGCGGACCGACAGGGGCGCCGGCCAGCCCCACCGGTCCGTGAGGCCGGTCACGTGTGCGACGCCGTCGGGGCGGAAGGTGACGTGACCCCAGATTCCGACGTCGGTGAGGGCGGTGACCTCCCGGTCGTCGAGCGTCACGAGGAAGACCTGGTTGCCGCCATCGACCTCGCGCTCGTCGTGCCGCTCGGAGAGGAAGGCGATCGCGAGGCCGTCAGGACGCCACACCGGCTCGCTCTCGTCGAAGTCGCCCGGTGTGAGGAGGTCGGGCTCCTCCTGGCCCGACGGGTCCACGAGGCAGAGGTGCTTGCGCCGCTCGTGGATCCAGCCGAGGTTGTCGCCGCGGTACGGCAGGCGGGTGATGCGCCGCGGCCGCCGCTTGCGCTCGTCCTCCTCGAGGTCGGCGAGCTCCTCGACCCAGCTGTTGCCGACGGCCACGAGTCGGCTGCCGTCCGGCGACCACTCCGCTCCCCCCGCGCCGAGGGGGAAGTCCGTCACGATCCGGGCCTCCCCGCCGGCGGCCGGCATCACCGCGACCTGCGGCTTGCTGTCCTCCTTCTCGCTCTTGCGGACGAACACGAGCCGGCCGCCGTCGGGCGACCACCGCGGAGCGCCGTCGCTCGGACCGTGGGTGAAGGGACGCGCATCCTCCCCGTCCCAGAGCCAGACCCTCGAGACGTAGCGGTCCTCCTCGAGGTCGACCTCGCGGACGACGAAGGCGACCTGCGCCCCGTCGGGATGCATCTGCGGCTCGGTGAGCGTGCGCAGCCGCGCGAGATCTCCCGTCCTCACCGATGGCCTCCTGCGGTCGGGGCGGGGGACGCTAGTGGCTACGCTCGGCCGCGTGACCACCAGCCATCCCCGCCCGATCCTCGTCGCCGTCGCGTGGCCCTACGCGAACGGTTCCCTCCACCTGGGCCAGATGGCCGGCGCCTACCTGCCGGCGGACATCTTCGCCCGCTACCACCGCCTCGCCGGCAACCGTGTGCTCATGGTCTCGGGGAGCGACGTCCACGGGACGCCGATCACGGTGCGGGCCGACCAGGAGGGCGTGCCGCCGCGGGAGGTCGTCGACCGCTTCCACCCGCAGTTCCTGCGCATCTGGGACGAGCTCGGCATCTCGTTCGACCTCTTCACGACGACGATGACCGACAACCACCGCGAGGTGACCTGGGACCTGTTCCGGACGCTCCACGACAACGGCTGCATCGGGACGAAGACCACCGAGCAGTTCTACGACGTCGAGGCGAGCCGCTTCCTGCCCGACCGCTACGTCGAGGGCACCTGCCCCCACTGCGGCTACGACCGTGCGCGGGGCGACCAGTGCGAGAGCTGCGGCCGCACCCTCGACCCCGAGGAGCTCGTCGACCCGCGCAGCCGCTTCACCGGCACGACGCCGGAGACGCGGGAGACGGAGCACTACTTCATCCTCCTGTCGAAGCTCCAGAACCAGCTCCTCGACTGGCTCGAGGGGCGCGAGGGCTGGCGCAACCACGTCATCAACTGGGCGCTCGGCTTCGTCCGGGAGGGCCTGCACGACAACGCCATCAGTCGCGACCTCGACTGGGGCGTGCCGCTGCCTCCTGAGTTCGACACGATCGGGGAGGGAAAGCGCATCTACGTGTGGTTCGAAGCGGTGATCGGCTACCTGTCCGCCTCGAAGGAGTGGGCGCAGCGCCAGGGCGACCCGGACCGCTGGAAGGACTGGTGGGAGGACCCTTCCTCGGGGTCGTACTACTTCATCGGCAAGGACAACATCCCGTTCCACGCCGTCTTCTGGCCCGCCTACCTCATGGGCTACGGCAGCCTGAACCTGCCCACCGATGTGCCCGCGAACCAGTACGTGACCTTCAAGGGGGCGAAGGCGTCGAAGTCTGCGGGGGTGGGACGGCCAGTGCTCGAGTACCTCGACGAGTTCGAGCCCGACGCCCTGCGGTTCGCGCTCGCTGCGAACCTGCCGGAGCAGCAGGACTCGGATCTGACCGACGACGAGCTCGTCCGCCGCATCAACGACGAGCTCGTCGCGACCTGGGGGAACCTCGTCAACCGGCTCGTCAGCATGACCCACCGCTGGTTCGACGGCGAGGTCCCCTCCCCCGGGACCCTCGACGACCGCGACCGCGGGATCCTCGACGCGGTGGACGCCGTGCTCGAGGAGGTCTCGGGGCAGATCGGGCGCGTCGAGCTCCGCGCAGGTCTCCGCACCGCGCTGCGCGGGGCGCAGGAGGTCAACGGCTACCTCAACGCGACGGAGCCGTGGCGGACCGCGAAGGACGACCTCGAGCGGACCGCGACGACGCTCTTCGTCGCGCTGAACGCGGTGAACGGGCTGAAGGTGGCGTTCGCGCCGTACCTGCCGTTCACGACGGAGCGGCTCCACGCGACCCTCGGCCAGGACGGGTCCGTGGCGGCCGGCGGCTGGGCGCGCACCGAGCTCGTGCCGGGAACCGCCCTCGGCGAGGCCGAGCCCCTCTACCGCAAGGTCGAGACCGCTTGAGGGCACACGGGCGATGAGGGACCGCCGATGATGACCGGCATCCGACGGAAGGTCGACGACCTCGGGCGGGTCGTGATCCCGGCCGGGATCCGCCGTGCGCTCGGCATCCGCGAGGGCGATCCGGTCGAGGTCCACGTGGAGGGCGAGCGCATCGTCCTCAGCAGGCCGACCGACCAATGCGTCTTCTGCCGCAGCGAGCACGACCTGCGCCTCTTCCGTCACCGGTCGGTCTGTGGGAGCTGTGTCGCGGCGATCGGCCTGCTGGACGGCGCAGACGCCGCCCCGGCCGACGGCGGGCAGAACGCCGAGGATCAGGAGCCGGAGTCGACCACCGCCTGGTAGACGTCGCGCTTCGGCACCCCGCTCTCGGCGGCGACCTCCGCGATGGCCTCCCTCCTCGCGAGGCCCGCCTCGACCCGCAGCGCCACCTCCTCGGCGAGCTCCTGGGGGCGCCGCTCCACGACCCGCTGCTGCGCGCCCCCGACCACGAGGGTCGCCTCGCCGCGTACGCCCTCGTCCGTCGCCCGGCGGGCGAGGGCGCCGAGGGTGTCGCGCCAGACCTCCTCGTGGAGCTTCGTGAGCTCGCGGGCGAGCGTGGCCGGGCGGACGTCCCCTAGCGCTCCCGCCAGGTCGGTGAGGTCGTCCGCCGCACGGTGCGGCGAGAGGTAGAGGACCACGGTCCGCGGCTCGGTCGACAGCTGCTCCAACCGCGACCGGCGCGCCGCGCCGCGGCGCGGGAGGAAGCCCTCGAACGCGAAGCGGTCGGTCGGCAGCCCCGAGACCACGAGGGCATGGAGAACCGCCGAGGGGCCGGGGACCGCGTCGACGGACAGCCCAGCCGCGACGCAGGCGCGGACAAGCCGGAATCCCGGGTCGGACACCCCGGGGGTGCCGGCGTCGGTCACGAGCGCGACGACGTCGCCGCGCTCGATCCGCGCGACGACCCCGGGGATCCGCTCGTCCTCGTTGTGCTCGTGGTAGGAGAGCTGAGGCACGTCCGCCCCGATGTGCGCCAGGAGCCGCCCAGTTCGGCGGGTGTCCTCCGCGGCGACGAGGTCCGCGTCGCGCAGGGCGGCCGCCGCACGGGGGGACAGGTCCTCGAGGTTCCCGATCGGTGTGGCGACCACGACGAGCCGGCCAGGCCCCGTGCCGTCTTCGGCCGCCACGTCACACCTCCCGTCGCACGCGGGTGACGGTAGCCCGCCGCGATAGGCTCACCCCTCCGTGACTCGTACGCGTCTCTTCGCCGTCCTGATCCCGGTCCTGCTGGTGCTGGTCGCCGGTGTCGTGCGGTTCGTGGACCTCGGACATCCCGAGCGGATCATCTTCGACGAGACGTACTACGTGAACGACGCCCGTGAGTTCCTCGAGACCGGGGTCGAGGAGTCCTTCGCGGTCCACCCGCCGGTCGGCAAGTGGCTCATCGCAGGCGGGATCGCGGTCTTCGGCGACCGTCCGCTCGGCTGGCGCGCCGCCGGGGCGGTTGCCGGCACGCTGGTCGTGCTCCTCACCTACCTCATGGCGAGACGGCTCGTCGGCTGGCGCGGCGCCGCCGCCCTGGCGGGTCTGCTCGTCGCCGTCGACGGGCTGCTTTTCGTCCAGTCGCGCACGTCGATGCTCGACGCCTTCCTCGGCCTCTTCGTCGCGCTCGGGGCCTGGCTCCTGCTCGTCGACTACGACGAGTCGCGGCTCGCAGAGGAGCGCACCGTCGTCACCGACGGCCTCCCCTGGCGCCCCCACCCGTTCCGTCTCCTCGCCGGCCTCGCGTTCGGGCTGGCGATCGCGACGAAGTGGTCCGGGTTGCTCGCGCTCGGCGGCGCCGGGCTCCTCGTCATCGGCTGGGAGCTGGCGTGGCGGCGTCGCCTGACGGGGAGGTTCCGGGTCGCGCTCGGCAAGCTGGCGGGATCGGTCGCGCTGAGCCTCGTCCTCGTGCCGCTCGGCGTGTACGCGGTGTCCTACATCCCGTGGCTCGTGAACTACGCCACGACGACCGAGGGGGACGACGTCTGCGCCGAGGAAGGGCCGTGCCACGTGTCGATCCCCGGCCGGCTCGCCGGCCTCGCCCGCTACCACGTGAAGGTGTGGAACTTCCACACCGATCTCGAGGCGACCCACCCCTACCGCGCGCCGGCGTGGACCTGGCCGATCATGCAGCGCCCGGTCGTCTACTACTGGGAGAGCTGCTCCGCAGAGCGGGCCGCCGGCGAGGCGACGACGAACGACGAGGGCGAGGCGGAGGAGCCGGAGCCGTGCGTCGTCGCCCAGGGCAACGCGGGCGAGATCATCGCGCTCGGCAACCCGGCGCTGTGGTGGGGTGTGCTCGCCGCGCTCGTCCCGCTGGGGGCCGGCCTCGCCATGCGCGAGAACCGGGCATGGTTCATCTTCACCTTCTGGGCGGCCCAGTTCGTGCCGTGGCTCGCCGTCCAGCGCGCGTCGTTCTTCTTCTACATGGTCCCCGCGGTGCCGTTCATGGCGCTCGCGATGGCCCACGGGGTCACGTGGCTGGACGAGGTCGTCGAGCGGCGGGCGCTGAGGGGCGGGAGGGAGCCGCGGTGGCGCCGGGTCACACCTGGTGCGACCGCCGGCGCGGTCGTCGCCGTCGCCGCCCTCGCGCTCTTCCTCTACTTCTACCCGGTGCTGGCCGGTCTCGAGATGGACTACGACGCGGTGCGCCAGCGCTGGTGGCTCGACACCTGGATCTAGCCAGGTCGGAGCGGCACCGCGTGGGTGAGCTCCCTGGCCGAGAGCTGGGTGTTGCCGGTCAGGCGGCGCACGTGGGGTAGGACCGACGGCGCCCGCAGGAGCCCCAGGAGCTCCTTCCAGCCGACCGCCGGCTCGGCGTCCGGCCGGCGGACCACCAAGTTCACGTGGTTCTCGCCGACGAACCGCATCCCGTCCTCGACCAGCGCGCACCGGAGGCTCGCCGCCCCGACGGCGCCGACGACGCGGTTCACGACGATCGCCGGGCCCGACAGGGGGTCGGACGCGACGACGTACTGGGGGCGCGAAGTCCGACCGTCGTCCAGGACGAGCGCGCCATCGGCGATGTTCGACGCCCACACGAGCGGCACCGCATCGGGCATCGGATCGCGGCGCAGCCGCTCGCGGTTCTCGTTCCACACGACCGTGCCGGTGACCGCCTCGTAGCCGAGGTCCCACAGCGTCGCAGCCCCCCGGAAGGCACGGACGAGCTCGTCCGGGTCCTCCGAGAGGACGGTGCGGCGGAGCGGCCCTCGGGTCGTCGCCTGCAGGTCGAAGACGTGCCGTTGCGACCCCGGCCCCTTGCGCAGCACCAGCAGCTGGACGGCGGTCTGCGCGCCGGGGAACTGACGGGCGTCCTCGTGGACCTCCAGGAACCCGATCGTCGCCTGCTCGGTGAGGAAGTCGCGGAGCGCCTGGAAGTAGGCGCCGTTGTTCATGCTGGGTGGGACGACGAACGCAAGGTGGCCGCCGGGGCGCAGCGCCCGCAGGCCGACGTGGAGGAAGAGCGAGAAGATGTTCGGGCGCCCGGAGATCACCGACCCGAATCGCCGCCGCGCAGCGGGCTCGAGCTTCAGCTGGAAGTACGGCGGGTTGCCGACGACGACGTCGAAGGCGCCCTCCTCGTCCGCATCCAGCGCGGACCGGCAGGAGAGTTCGGCGTCGGGGACGACCTCGCGCGCGACCGCGAGGATCTCCGGGTCGACGTCCCAGCCGACGAGACGGGCGGTCGGCTGCCGCTCCCGGACAGAGAGGAGGAACTCGCCGGTCCCCACCCCGGGGTCGAGCACCGCCGCGCCGGAAGCGAGTGGCACCGCGTCGAGGAGGCGCTCGCGCAGCGGACGGGGCGTCAGGAACTGCCCGAGCCGCTTGCGCTCGGCGAGCGGACGGCGCTCGAGATAGGCGGCGGAGGCCGCCGTGAGTCCGTCCCTGCCGGCCGCTGACACGAACCGGACGCTACCGACGGCTGCCGGCGACGCCGTGGAGGCGGTCCTCCTCAGCCCTGGACGCTCAAGGCATGGGCGGGCTGAGTGGAGGGCCGTGGCCGGGGATGATCCGGACGAGGTCCGGGATACCGAGGATCCGGGCGCGGCCACGTGGCCGCCCTCACGCACATGCCCGGGCGGTCAGCAGGTGGACGTCCGCGGTCCGAGTGAGTTGGTCGATCATCGCGCCGCGAGCGTAGACGGGCGCGCGACGCGAGCCGGCCACGGAGCCACGCTCGCCCGAGGCGCGGAGGCGGCAGCCGTCAGCGGCTGGACGGGACGCCGAGGTCGACGCCGCGGTGGATCGGGTCGGGCCAGCGGCTGATCACGACCTTCGGTCGGGTGTAGCGGTCCGCGGTGCGAACTGCCCCCGCCGGTACGTGTCAGCAGCCGCCGGAGTTGGGGTTGCTGATGTCGGGGATCGAGGTGTCGACCAACTCGACATGCACGTGTGGCTGGCGCGGCAGTGCGGTGTGGTCGTTGATCTGCGAGTGGAAGGGCAGCGGGGTCGGGCTCGGAGCGAGCACCGTCTGTGCCGCCATGACACGGTCGCCCTCGCCCACACGCACGCCGGAGATGTGGAGGATCTTCAACTCGAAGCCGGGTGGACCATCGGGCCGGATCACGACGTAGTCGTCGCGGTAGCGGCAGTAGAGCGCATAGGTGCCCGAGCGGAGCACCGTTCCGGTGATCGGTGAGCGGATCTCGTGGTCGACCGGGATCGCGACGTCGGCGGCGCTGCGGCGCCCCGACAACCGTCCGCGGGACTCCAGGAGGACGTTCCGCGACGCCGTCGGGAGCACCTCGAGGTCCCGCGCCCCTTCGTGGTTCGACTGGTGGAAGCCGATCACCTCGACGTGGGGCGACGGCTCGCGCAGCACGACACCGCGCCACCGCGCGAACGGCGGGTGGTCCACCCACGCCTGCCCCGCGGCAACCAGCCGGTCGACGTCCAACCGGTCGACGACCTGTCCGACGCCGACGCCGAGCCGACGCGCGAGGTTGTGCGCGTCGGTCGGGTCCACCATCGAGCCGAACCCCATCCCGAGTGCGGCGAAGGTCGGCTCCAGACGGTCGAGCGCCGCGAGGTCACCGGCGAGGTGGCGGATCCACTCCACGTCACCGGCATCAAGCACCCCGCCGGGATCGAACCCGAGCCGGGCCGCGAGCGACCGCGCGTCGGACTCGCCGACGCGGGTGCCGTAGTCGACCTCGAGCCGGTCGAGCACCTCGACGAGAGTGACGTAGTCGTCGGGTGTCGCCGAGACCGCGCCAGCTGGGGCCAACCCGGTCAGGCTGGTCAGCAACGCGACCGCCGCCGCGACGGCACTCCAACCCCGTGACCCCAAGACCGTGCCCCTCACTGTTCGGCGCCGAAGCTACCCCAAGGGCCCAAGGCTCGAGCCGGTTTCCGGCCGTCGCTCCTACCAGCCCCGCGGCGTCAAGCCCGGCCCGCAACCGACCCCCAGATGCGACGATGCCCCGAGACACGCGTGAACCATGTCCCGGGACATCGCAGCGGTGGAGGTGATCGGATTTGAACCGACGACTCCTTCGTTGCGAAGCAAGGATTCGGGATGTTGAGCCCACCCGCGGAAACCCTAAGAGAATCGGCAAAGAGGCGCTAAACCCGCAGAATTCGGCATCTTGAGAGCCTTTGCGCTCACCAGGTACCGGACTGCCCTGATGTCTCACAGGCATCCGAGGGCACCTGGAAGCGGGGGCCGTGCGTACTTTTGCGTACTTCCGGATTGGATTGCTTACCACGATCCTGTCTCCCGCAGTCTGCTCGCCGGACCGCCGAGTCCTCTCCTCACCATACGCCGATGCCAGCTCACTCGACCCCATCGCCTCGCGCAACTTGTGGACGAGTATTGGTGAGGGAGCCGGCCGCCTCGTGGTGATGCGTGGTGGATAGCGCGACGGGCGCCTCAAGCTGGCCAGTTCGTCGCGCGGCACCTCTCTGTCCACGAGTTCCTCGACGGGTTCGATGCCTTCCGCAACCGGGCGGTAGGTCGCTGACGTCTCCAGATCCGACACCGAGAGGTGACTCCGAAGTCGCGCACCGCTCAGCCGTCTGGCTGAGGCTCTTCCGCGAGGCCGAATAGTGACGGGAGGGGTGCGACTGTGAGCATCTCGTCGAGGGTGGCTGGCGTGAACACTCGCCCATCACAGGCTTGCACGACCGGGCCGAGCGCGTCGTTCACTCGTTGCCATCCAAGACCGGCCAACACCGCGAACACGGGAACGCCTCCGAGACGCGAGGCTTCTTGGCGGAGCGCCATGAACCGCGAGGCCTTATCCCTTGCTGTTCCGCCGTCGTTGGCCGCCTTGCTCTCGAGCATCGCCCTGAGCGTGTCGTTCTCATCGAACATGACGAAGTCAGGTGCCGGGCGCACAGTCAGCCCGAAGCGCTGAGCGATTTGCTGCTGGTTGTGAGCGCCAGTGCGGATGTAAGGAATGCCGGCTTCACGAAGGAGCTCCTCCACGGGCTGCTCGACGGCTTCGCCCCGCTGAGTCGCTGTGGCGTCGAGCAGCTGACGGAACGGCCCGCCGTAGTGGCGCTGATGAAGCAACCAGCTATAGGGCACGCCCTCCGCCGCAGCCCGCCGGACAGTCTCCCATCCATCCGCCGTGTCGGGCTTGTTCTGCTTCCGGCGCATGGGCGACTCGGGTTCCGCAGGGAAGAGCCGTCCGTCAACAAGACGTACGACGGACTCGGCGAGCGCACGGGCAACCTCCTCGTCCTGAGCTCGGCGTCTCCATCGAAGCGATCCGGCCCTTCGAGACCTTCGGGCACCCGAGGTCGACCGGGAGGAGCGCAGTGCTCTCGGATAGCTCGGGCTGTGTGTACCCGACAACGTTTCGCAGCACGAGCAGGATCTCGGGATGCTCGACGAGGGCTCGGGTCAACGTCTCGACGTCCACTCTGGTGAACCAGTCGGTGGCTTCGACAGTCCGGTCGTAGGCAGCGAGCATCGCTTCCAGCTCGTAGTCCGCGCGCCAGTGCACGTACGCAAACGCTGGCTGCAGGTGCGGCACGTAGACGGACTCGGCCACGGCCGCATACACCGTGCGATGGTGAGCGCGACCGAATTCCTCTGGTATCCGCCGGATCAGCGCCACCCGATCGTCCCAGCTCTGGGTCTGGGCGACCGTGGCGACGAGCTCATCTAACTCCGGCATGTGGGGCCGGAGACTAGCTACCTGCCTCCAGACGCCCAGGCAGGATCGACGCCCAGTGCGGATCGAGCTCGCAGCACAGCCATCGGCGGCCCGTCAGCTCTGCTGCCACGGCCGTCGTCCCCGTCCCAGCGAATGGATCGCAGACGAGGTCGCCCGGCTGTGTCATCAGCTCGATGAAAAACTGCGGCAACCCGACGGGGAACCGCGCAGGGTGCCTGGTTGGATTCGGACCGAACTCCGGCTCCATCACCAGCGCGTTCGACGGTCGGACCATGTCCGGTCCCGCCTGAACGCGCTTACGCCCGTGGCCGGACGGAGCATTCGCCCGCTCGAAGTTGTGTGCCAGCTTCTTGCGTCGTGCAACGTCCTTGCGATCCCAGCGAGCCTCCTGCAGCACTTGATCGGGGTAAAACGACCAATCAGTCGTCTTCGTGAACTGGAAGCAGTACTCGACCGCATCCTTGAGGTAGCGGCGCCACCGGCCCGGTGGCGGTGAGGGCTTCACCCAGATGTAATCCTCCGCGAACAGCCATCCCTGCTCACGGAGCCAGAACACGAGCTCGTACTGGAGAGTTCCGCGTTCCCCGTTGACCCGCTTGCTCTTGTAATTGAGCAGGAAGCTCCCCGAAGGCTGCAGAGTGCGGAGCAACTCATCAGTGATCTTGAGGAAGGTGTCCGTGTACCACCCGCGCGCGTAGTCCTCATCGTCGCGGTACTTCGGCTGATCGTTGTAGGGCGGGCTGGTGACCACGAGGGCGAAGGTGTCGTCGGGGACTTGACGCAGGACGTCCAGACAGTCGGCAACGACGAGCGCACCGAGATCCGTCTTGTGTGCTGCGCCAGGAAGGTCTCGAGGCTCCATGGCGCCGGATGGTAGGCGGAGGGTGGGACCTTCTCGAAGCAAGCTCAGCTGTCTCATCCGTTGAGCAGACCACGCGAGCTCGGCCTCCGCGAGAGCTCAAGCCTCAGGCCTGTGGACGACTACTTCGGGTAGTCGCCGTGGGAGGAGCATCTTCCCGAGTCGGTTCCGGGCTCAGCCTCCGGGATGGCCCGCGTCCAGTCGCTGGCCAGACCAGCTCGAGCTCGAAACATCTCCCGCTTGAACGAGGTGGGGAGTAGATCGCCCGTAGCAGTCGATGTCGATATCCTGCCGCGCATCTTTCGGTCGTAACAGGCGCTTAGAAGACGGGCCGGGAAGAGTCGAAACAGCGGAAGTCCGGCGAACTGGGCTGATTCTCGCTGGTGGAGGTGATCGGATTTGAACCGACGACTTCTTCGTTGCGAACGAAGCGCTCTGCCGAACTGAGCTACACCCCCGGGGGATGGGCGGATGCTACCGGGTCGGTGCCGGAGCGAGCCACAGTCACCGTCGAACTCCACGGGTGCATCCCGCGGCCGCGAGGTGACCCGGGCCTGCTAGTCCTCCCAGCGGCGGATGCGCACGCTCGCCTGGGGGGTCCACGGCTCGTCCGGGCTCGTCGCGACCTGCAGCCCATGGGAGTAGCCCACGGCCACCAGTCGGTCCTCGCGGTCCGGTTCGTCCTCGCCGAGACCGGGCAACTGACGGACGACCTCGGCGGCCTCGTCGGCCTGGAGCTTCCACCGGCGCAGCAGTACGACGTAGGCGCCGAGCGCGGTGACCGTCATCGCGAAGAGGAGCCACGCGGCGCCGCCGACGACGATCACACCGGGCAGCGTGAGGCCGCTCGCCGCGAGGATGCGGATGAAGGCGCGGCGGCGGCGCTCGACGATCGCCTTCCGCCGGCGCGCGTGGTCGCCGACGAGGCGCTCGGCGTCGCGTGGGACGTACACGTAGCGGCCCTCCCGGCGCGCGTCGCGGGCGAGGACACCCATCGCGCGCTCAAACGTGCCGACGCTGGTCGAGGGTGACGACCGGCGGGATCGCAGCGCCCCGGGGAGGAGAATCAAGGCCCAGAGAAGGGCCAAGAGGAGCACCAACGCACCGTTCACCGGGTTCGGTTCCTTCGCCTTCACGGCCCGCGTGCGATCGCGACGACGGTACCAGCGGGTTTCTCGGGCCCGAAGGAACCGGTCCCCGCCTCACCCCCTGGATGGGCGACCTCGACGCAGGGTCAGTCCCCGCGCCAGTCCCCCCTCCGGCCGCCGGTCTTCTCGACCAGGCGCACGTCCGTGACCCGCGCCCCACGCGCCATCGCCTTGACCATGTCGTAGATCGTGAGGGCAGCCACCGAGACGGCGACGAGCGCCTCCATCTCGACGCCGGTGCGGTCGACGGTCCGCACGGTCGACGACACGTCGACACGGCCGGAGGCGTCCACCTCGATCTCGACGTCGACGTGCGAGAGGGCAATCTGATGGCAGAGCGGGATGAGGTCGGCCGTCCGCTTGGCCGCCTGGATCCCCGCGATGCGGGCGACGGCGATCGCGTCTCCCTTGGGGAGGTTGCCGGCGACGAGGGCCTCGGCGACCTCGGCCGGCACGTGGACCTCGCACGCGGCCCGAGCGGTGCGCTCCGTCGCGTCCTTCGCACCGACGTCGACCATGCGGGCGCGCCCCTCGTCGTCGAGGTGGGAGAGGCCGCCGCTGGGGCTGCTCGAGTCGCTCACTAGGCAACCTCCGGGGTGTCAGCGGCTTGACACAGGGCTTCTCATGGGTCGATGAGGAGGTGGACGCGGACGGTGTCGCCCGCTCCGACCGTCGCGCCCTCCGGAAGCTCCGCGAGCCCGTCCGCCTCGACGAGCGCGCCCACCTGGTGTGACCCCTGGTGTGCCGCGGGCTGGGCGACCCAGCCGTGCTCGTCACGCCGGAGAGACACGCGGAGGAAGTGACGCTTCGCCGGGTAGGTCGCGCCGCCGCCCTCGAGCCGTGCCTGGACGGTCGGCCGGAAGAGGTCGGTGCGCCCCTGAAGCCGGCGGATCACGGGTCGGACGAACACCTCGAACGAGACGAACGCCGACACCGGGTTGCCGGGGAGCCCGAGCACCGGCACTCCCCGCGCCCGGCCGAAGAGCTGCGGCATGCCCGGCTTCATGCCGACCTTCGTGTGATGCGCCTCGCCGAGACGGTCGAGGACGTCGCGGACGTGGTCGTGAGCCCCCGCGCTCACCCCGCCGGTGGTGACGAAGAGGTCGGCGTGGCCGATGTTGGAGTCGAAGGCGTCCAGCAGCGACCTGCGGTCGTCGCGCACGATGCCGGCCCAGAAGGTGACCGCGCCGGCCTGGCGGAGGAGCGCGGTGAGCATCGGCCCGTTGCTGTCGCGGAGAGCGCCCGGGACCAGGGCCTGGTCGGCAGGCAAGAGTTCGCTGCCGGTGGAGAGGACCACGACCCGAGGCCGGGGGTGGCAGTGGACCCGTGTCCGGCCGAGCGTCGCGAGGACGGCGATGTCGCCGGGGCGCAGGCGACGGCCGCGTCGCAGGACCACCTGGCCGACACGGAGGTCGGTGCCGGCCGGCCGGACATTGTCGTCGGGGGTGGCCGGAGCGTGGATCGTGACCTCCCCTGCGCTCTCCCGGGTCAGCTCGACCGGCACGACCGCGTCCGCACCCTCGGGGACTTGTGCCCCTGTCATGATCCGCAGCGCCGTGCCGGGTCCGACCGCCTGGACATCGCCGGGGGCGGCGGCGGCTTCGCCGACGACCCTGAGCCGCACCGGGTCGTCGCCGGTGGCCGCCTGGGTGTCGGCGGCGACGACGGCGTAGCCGTCCATCGCGGAACTCGTGAACGGCGGGTACGCCTCCTCGGCGACGACGTCCTCGGCGAGGACGAGACCGAGGACGTCGGCGAGGCCGAGCTCGATCGGCTCGAGCGGATGCAGCTCGCGGATGAGACGGTCGCGGTGGGCGTCGACCGGGACGAGCTCGTCGTCGCGCACGACCTCCGTCCGACCGAGCCCGCGGAAGCCGCTCGCCGCCGCGTCGGTCACGATCCCTCCGGGCGGTCGTGGAGCTCCCTCAGCCACGCGCGGAACTCGTCCGCGAGATCCGGACGCTCCAGCGCGAGAGCGACGGTCGCCTTCAGGAAACCGAGCTTGTCACCGACGTCGTGGCGCGCGCCGGTGAACTCGACCGCGAGGATCGGCTCGTCCCGGGCCATGGCCTTGAGCGCATCGGTCAGCTGGATCTCGCCTCCGCGCCCCGGCGGGATGCGCTCGAGGACGTCGAAGATGTCGGCGGTAAGGACGTAGCGCCCGATGATCGCCAGGTTGGATGGCGCATCGCCGGGAGACGGCTTCTCGACGAGGTCGTGGACCTCGTAGACGCCTTCCTCCCCCTGGAGCGGCGACCCGGCCACGATCCCGTACAGCGAGACCTGCTCCTCGGGGACCGGCATCACCGCCACGACCTGGCGCTGGTGGCGGTCGAACACGTCGAGCATGCGCTCGAGGAACTTCTCGTTCGGGTCGATGATGTCGTCGCCGAGGAGAACCGCGAACGGCTCTGGGCCCACGTGGGCGCGCGCGTGGAGCACAGCATGGCCGAGGCCGAGCTGCTCGCCCTGGCGGACGTAGTGCACGGTGCCGAGGTCGGCGAGACGCACGATCTCGGCGAGCTCCGCGTCCTTGCCCTTCTCGCGGAGGTGCTGCTCGAGCTCGGTATTGCGGTCGAAGTGGTCCTCGAGCGGCTGCTTGTTGCGGCCGGTGATCAGGAGGAGGTCGTCGAGCCCGGCCCGCACCGCCTCCTCGACCATGTACTGGATGGCCGGCCTGTCGACGATCGGGAGGGTCTCCTTCGGCTGCGCCTTCGTTGCCGGGAGGAACCGCGTGCCGTACCCGGCTGCGGGGAGGACTGCCTTCCGCACGGGGCGGGCGGCTCCGGTCACGACTCGATCCTCACGGACGGCTGCGACGACGAGCGTAGACGAGGCGGGGGACGCCGCATGCGCGCGCCACCGGCCTTGCTCAGGACGACGGCACGGTCGTCCCGGGGGCCGCGGGGGTCGCCACGACGACCCTGTCGCGACCGCCCTCCTTGGCCGCATAGAGCGCCCGGTCCGCCTGCCGCACCAGGTCCTCGAGCGACCTGGCGTGGCGCGGGAAAACGGCCACGCCGAGCGACACGGTCACGGTGAGGTCGTGCCCGTCCGCGTGGATCGGGCTTCCTGAGACGACCTCGCGCACGCGCTCGGCGCTCCGGCGCGCGCCGTCGAGGTCGGTCTCGGGCAGGACGAGCACGATCTCCTCGCCGCCGTACCGCGCCACGGTGTCCACCTCGCGCAGCTGCGCGGTGATGCGGCGGCTGACCTCGACGAGGACGTCGTCGCCCGCGGGGTGGCCGAAGCGGTCGTTCACGTCCTTGAAGTGGTCGATGTCGAGGAGGGCGAGGCCGAGCTCGTGGCCGAACCGGTTCGCGCGCTCGACCTCCTCCTGCACCCGCTGACGGAAGTAGCGGTGGTTCCACAGGCCGGTCAGCTCGTCGGTCACCGACGCCTGCTGTGCGGCCTCGTGGAGATGCACGTTGTCGATCGCGACCGACGCCTGCACCGCGAAGGAGCGCAGCGTCCGGTGGTCGCGATCGGTGAAGACGCGGTCGTCCGTGCGGTCGAAGAGAGCCAGGATGCCGATCACCGCGCCGGCGCCGGGCCGGAAGAGCGGTGCCGCGACCATGGCCGTGGCGTGGGGCTCGCCGGGCGCCGGCTCGCGGTCGATGACGTCGGCATCGGCCGGAAGGCGCACGCCCGCCCCGACCTGGCAGATCCAACCGACGAACCCGTCGCCGACCGGGATCTCGGCGGTCAACTCGTCGTCGCTGAGCCCCTGCCCCACCTCGACCACGATCACAGAGCGGGCCTCGTCGAGCATGTAGAGCGCCGCACGTTCGGCCGAGAGCGCCTCGGCGCTCGCGTCCACCACCGATTCCAGGGTCCGCCGGAGATCGAGGCTCGAGCCGAGAGTCTGCCCGATGCGGTCGAGAGAGCGCTGGAGTGCATCCCGGGACACCTCCAGATCGCGGAGGCGGTCGCGAAGCGCGGCGGTGACCGCGTTCAACGCACCCCCGAGGGTTGCGATCTCGTCCTCCCCGGCCACCTCGATTCGCCGGTCGAGGTCACCGGCGGTCACCTCGCGTGCGGCGCTGGCGAGCTCCTGGAGCGGCTGGACCACCAACCGGGCCGAGAGCCAGCCCAACGCCGCCGCCGCGATCGCCGAGGTGAGGACGAGGACACCGAGGCCGACGAGTACGAGCCGTCGCGACGCGCCGAGGTGCGCACGCGAGACGCTGGCGGTGACCGTCCAACCCGAGACCTCGACCGTGCGTTCCGCCCGCCCCTCGAGCGCCTCCTCCGCCGTGTCCCCCACGACCCCCCCGTCGACGGCGAGGGTGAGCTCGACGGGGAGCTGTCCCTGGAGGTCGCGGGCGAGCCGGTCGTCGACCCAGCGGCCCGACAGGACGAAGCCGAGGGGTTCCCCTCGGAGCGACTCGACCGGACGGACGGTCCCGAGCACCCGGGGATCGACCGTGCCCTCGGCGGCCCGTAGCGCGAGCTCGTCCACCGTCGCCGGGGACCCCCGGGACGCCAGCTCCGGGGGACGGACCCGGCTCGCCAGGACCTCACCCTCGGGCGTCCCCACGACGACGACATCGGCACGGTCCGCCGGCAGGACGAGCCCGTCGAGCACCGCCTGGGCGGTGGCCGCGTCGCGGTCTTCGAGGGCGTCGCCGAGCGGGCGATCCGGGGCCACGAGGTCGGCGGCGGCGTCGTCGGCGCGGGACCGGACGAGCTCAACCTGCTCGAGGACGGCCTGCGTCGCGAGCGCGAGGTCGCGCTCGGAGCGGCGCTCGATCTCGCGGAACAGCGGGAGTCCGGCGACGAGCGCCGCGACGAGGACGGGGAGGACGACGACGAGCGTGAAGTACAGCGTCAGGCGCACGCGCAACGGCACTCGTCGCCTCCTCGTCCTCCCACCCCCGGAGGGGCGATGCGCGGGTCCACCCTACGCTGTCCCGGCCGGGCCGGCCGCGTGCCGGAAATGGTGCGGTACGAGCCCACGACGGGCAACGGACGGGAAGCGCGGTGGATGCCAAGAACGCGTTGCGCGCCGAGATGCGACGCCTGCGCACGGCGATCCCCGGCGGGGAGCGCACGTCCGCCGCCGCCGCCGTGTGCCGCAGCCTCCTGGAGCTGCCGCAGCTCCACGACGCCACCGCGATCGCCCTCTACGCCCCCCTGCCGGAGGAACTCGACGTCGTGCCGGCGCTGCTCGCGCTCAGCGAGGACGGGGTCGCGGTGCTCCTCCCCCGCGTGGCCGACGACGACCTCGAGCTCGTTCCGTTCACGAGTACGAGCGCGCTGGCGCCCGGCTACCGCGGCGTGAGGGAGCCCACCGGGACCCCGGCGGGCGACCGCCTCGACGCGGTCGTCGTCCCCGGACTCGCGTTCGACCGTTCCGGCCGACGGCTCGGTCAAGGTGGGGGCCACTACGACCGGCTCCTCGCGCGTCTCGGCTCCGGGCCGGTGCGGATCGGTGTCGGCTTCGACTTCCAGGTCGTCGCCGAGGTCCCCGCGGTGGCGCACGACGAGCGCGTCGATCTGATCGTGACCGAACGGCGGACGATCCCCACAGAGGCGGGCGAACACTTGCCCGACTAACGGGAACAGCCCATACTGCTCAACCGTTGTCACTCGACGACGGGGAGTGCCAGGCGGTTCCGGCCTGGCTCGTGTCACGGAGGGGTTGACGGAGAAGATGCCGACGTACGAGTACGCATGCCGCGACTGCGGCGAGCACCTCGAGGTCGTCCAGTCGTTCAAGGACGACGCGTTGGAGGTCTGCCCGTCATGTGACGGTCGTCTGCGCAAGGTCTTCAGCGCCGCCGGGATCGTCTTCAAGGGGTCCGGCTGGCACGTCAAGGACTACGCCCGCTCCACGCCCGGCCAGAAGAGCGACTCGAGCTCGAGCTCCGACTCCGACAGCTCGAAGTCCTCCTCCGCCTCCGCCTCCGCCTCCGCCCCCTCCTCCGCCTCGTCCGAGTCGAGCTCCTCGTCGTCGGACGCGGAGAAGAAGTCCGCCTGAGGTGACCGAGCCGCTGTCCTCGGCCGAGATCGGCATCCTCGGCGGCTCCGGCTTCTACGAATTCCTCACGGACGCCGAGGAGCTGCGCGTCGACACCCCGTTCGGCGAGCCGTCCGACGCCGTCGTCGTGGGGACGTTCGGCGGGCGGCAGGTGGCCTTCCTGCCCCGCCACGGCCGCGGCCACCGCACACCACCTCACCGCATCAACTACCGCGCGAACCTCTGGGCCTTGAAGGAGCTCGGGATCAGCCGCCTCCTCGCCCCGTGCGCCGTGGGCTCGCTCCGCGCCGACCTCCCCCCGGGGACGTTCGTCGTGCTCGATCAGCTCGTCGACCGGACGTGGGGTCGCCCCGACACCTACTTCGACGGTCCCGGGTCGGCGGGCGGGGACGAGCGCGTGACCCACGTCTCGCTCGCCGAGCCCTACTGCTCGCAGCTCCGCGACGTCGCGGCGGCCAGCCTCGCCGAGCTCGGCATCGCGCACGAGCTGACCGGGGCGCTCGTCGTGATCCAGGGGCCGCGCTTCGCCACGAAGGCCGAGTCGCGCTGGTTCGGCCGCAACGGCGGGGACGTGATCGGCATGACCCAGTGCCCGGAGATCCCGCTGGCGCGCGAGCTCGAGCTGTGTCCCCTGGGCATCGCGCTCGTCACGGACTACGACGCCGGGCTGGAGGACGAGCCCGACATCGAAGCGGTCACGAGCGCCGCCGTGCTCGAGGTGTTCCAGCAGAACGTCGGCAACCTCCGACGGCTGCTCGAGCACCTCGTGCCCGCCCTCCCGGTGAAGCGCACGTGCCGCTGCGGGCACACCCTCGAGGGCGCCCAGCTCTAGCCCAGCCATCCACAGGGCAACGGCGGTTCGTCACCCGCTCCCGCCTCCGACGTGGTGTGCTGGAGGGGTGGCATCCGGACTCCGCGCCAGACTCGACCTGGCCCGCCTCCTCGGCGGGCCACCCGTCCGTCTCCCTCCGGCCCTCGACCGGCTGGCCGAACGGTGGGCGATGGCGGCACCGCGCGTCCGTCTCGCCGTCATCCTCGCCAGCGTCCTCGTCGTGGTGATGATCGCGGGACGTGGGGCGACCCGCTCGCCGTGGGGTGCTCCCACGTCAGTCGTCGTCGCGAGCACGGATCTTCGCGCCGGCCACCGGGTCGGGCCTGACGACGTCAGGCTGGCGCAGTGGCCGACCGGGCTGGTCCCGGAGCACGCCATCGTCGACCCGGCCGAGGCGGTCGGGCGCGACATCGCTGCACCGGTCGCCGCCGGCCTGCCGCTCACGGTGACGAGCCTCGCCGACGCAGGTCCCGCAGCCGGAGTCCCGGCGGGGCGGGTCGCTCTCCCGGTCGAGATTCCCGGCTCGGAGCGGCTGCGCGTCGGCCAACGAGTGGATGTACTCGCGGGTGACGGCGCCGGGTCGGGCGTGCGGCTCGCCTCGGTCGCGCGGGTGCTCGCCGTCGACGGGGAGGTCGTCTGGCTCGAGGTCGGTCGCGACGAGGCGCCCGCCGTCGCGGGAGCCGCCCGTTGGGGCGAGCTCACCCTCGCCGTGCTGCCTCCGGAGTAACCTTCGTCGCTCACCACCCCGGAGCGCACGTGCTCGACGCGATCCTCTCGAACCCCTACGTGCAGGCGATCATCCTCGGCATCGTCCAGGGGCTGACCGAGTTCCTGCCGGTCTCGTCGTCGGGTCACCTCGTCGTCATGCCCTACCTCTTCTCGTGGCCAGCACCCGGCCTGACCTTCGACGTCGCCCTGCATGCGGGGACGCTCGTCGCGGTCGTCGGCTTCTTCATCGGCGACATCTGGTACCTGCTGACCCGCTCGTTCGGCTACGGGATCGTCCAGGAGGGGGAGGCGGCCCGCGCCCGGCGCACGGTCGGCCTCCTGGCGCTCGGCACCGTCCCGGCCGGCGTGGCCGGCATCACGCTCGAGTCGACGTTCGAGACGGCGTTCGAGCGGCCGCTGTGGACCGCCGGCTTCTTCCTCGTCACCGCCGTCGTCCTCTGGGGGGCCGAGAGGCTGCGCGCGCGGCGTGCCCGCATGGCCGGGATCGACGACGTCGCCGTGCAGGTCGGCCGCGACGAGACCACGATCGGGTGGGGCGACGCCGGCACGATCGGCGTCGCCCAGGCCTTCGCGCTCTTTCCCGGCCTCTCCCGGTCTGGCGCCACCATCGCCGCGGGCATGGCGCTCGGCCTGAACCGCACCGCGGCGGCACGATTCTCCTTCCTGCTGATGATCCCGGCGGTGGCCGGCGCCACGGTCGTCAGCCTGCCGGAGCTCGCCGACACGGGGGCGAACGGTGGTCCCTACGGCGTGCCCGAAGCGGCGATCGGGGCGCTGGCGGCCGCGCTGGCCGGCTACTGGGCGATCCGCTTCCTCCTCCGCCTCGTCGCCCGCGAGGACCTCACGGGCTTCGCGCGCTACCTCGTCCTCGCCGCCGCACTGACCGGCATCGGCTACCTCTGGATCGGCCCGATCAGCCAGGTGTGAGGCGGAGCTCGATCGCCGCGTCCAGCAGGCCGACGAGCGTCTCCTCGTCGAGGTCGGGCGAGGTGACCGTCACGTGGCGGGTCCGGGACCCGTCTCCCCCCAGAACACCGGCCGGGTCGTCGAGCTCCGCGCCGTGCTCGAACAGGAGCCGGACGTGGTCGGCCTGCGGAAGGATGCCGCGACGTAGCCGGCTTCCGGATGCCGCAAGCCGATCCCGTTCCATCCCGGGTAGGCACGCCCCGTCACACCTGGGAGGGAACGACGGACGAACTCCCTGAGGGCGTCCGCGATCCGGCGCACCTCGGGCGAGTGGTCGGCGAGGATGTCCTCGGGCGTGGAGTCGGCCATGGCCGGCCGATGCTACGCCGCCGACCCCCTTCCTCCGCCGTTCCTGACGGCCTCACCGGCGCTCGGCACGCGTGAACACCATGAGACGAAGGTCTGCTGGGGCGTCATGCCGTCCGACGGGTCAGAGGCTTGTAGCGGACGCGGTGGGGGCGCTCGGCCTCGGCGCCCAGACGACGCCGACGGTCCTCCTCGTACTCGGTGTAGCCGCCGGGGTAGCAGAACGCCTGGCTGTCCCCCTCGAAGGCGAGGATGTGGGTCGCGACTCGGTCGAGGAGCCAGCGGTCGTGGCTGACGACCATCGCCGAACCCGCGAAGTCGAGGAGCCCCGCCTCGAGCGCGCGTAGCGTGTCGACGTCGAGGTCGTTCGACGGCTCGTCGAGCAGGAGCAGGTTGCCGCCGGTGCGGAGCAGCTTCGCGAGGTGGATGCGGTTGCGCTCGCCGCCCGAACAGTTGCCGACCTTCTTCTGCTGGTCCGGGCCCTTGAAGTTGAACGTCGCGACGTAGGCGCGGCCGTTCACCTCGCGTCCACCGACCTCGAGGAGATCCTGGCCGTCGGTGATCTCCTCGAAGACCGTGCGGTCGGAGTCGAGGGCGTCGCGGTGCTGGCCGACGTAGGCGAGCTCGACCGTGTCCCCGACGCGGAGCGATCCGCCGTCGGGCTGCTCCTCGCCGACGATCATGCGGAAGAGGGTCGTCTTGCCGACCCCGTTCGCGCCGATGATCCCGACGATCCCTCCCGGCGGGACGCTGAAGCTGAGGTCGTCGAAGAGGAGGCGGTCCTCGTAGCCCTTCGAGAGCCCGTCGGCCTCGACGACGAGGTCGCCGAGACGCTCCCCGCTCGGGATCGTGATCTCGGCGGCGCCGCTGCGCTGCGCGGGGCCCTGCGAGGCAAGCTCCTCGTACGCCTTCAGCCGCGCCTTCGACTTCGCCTGCCGCACCTTCGGGGACGCGCGGACCCACTCGAGCTCACGCGAAAGCGTGCGCTGGCGGGCCGACTCGCTCTTCTCCTCCTGCGCGAGGCGGGCTCGCTTCTGCTCGAGCCAGCCGGAGTAGTTGCCCTCGTAGGGGTAGGTCCGGCCGCGGTCGATCTCGAGGATCCAGCCCGCGACCTCGTCGAGGAAGTAGCGGTCGTGGGTCACAGCGACGACCGTCCCCGGGTACTCCTGGAGGTGCTGCTGGAGCCAGGCGACCGACTCGGCGTCGAGGTGGTTCGTCGGCTCGTCGAGCAGCAGGAGGTCGGGGCGCGACAGGAGGAGGCGGCAAAGGGCCACCCGACGGCGCTCACCGCCGGAGAGGGTCGTGACGTCGGTCTCGCCCGGCGGGACCCGAAGGGCGTCCATCGCGATCTCGATCGTGCGGTCGAGGTCCCAGGCGTTCGCGGCCTCGATCGCGTCCTGGACCTCGGCGAACTCGTCGTAGACCTTCGCCATCTCGTCGTCGACGAGCGGCTCGGCCATGCGCGCGCTCAGCGCGTTGAAGCGGTCGAGGAGCGCGGCGACCTCACCGGCGCCGTCCATGACGTTGCCGCGGACGTCCTTGGCGGGGTCGAGGTCCGGTTCCTGCGGCAGGAAGCCGACCCGCGCGCCCGCGGCTGGCCAGGCCTCGCCCTCGAACTCGGCGTCGACCCCGGCCATGATCTTCAGCAGCGACGACTTCCCGGCGCCGTTCGGCCCGATGACACCGATCTTCGCGCCGGGCAGGAACGACAGCCAGATGCCCTCGAGGATCGTCCGGCTCGGCGGGACGACCTTCGAGAGCCCCTTCATCACGTAGATGTACTCAGCCACACTGACTCTCTCTTGGGTCCCTGGGAGGCTACCGAGGGATCTGAGCGCTCCCAGCCGCGCAGGGGGCCCTCCGCGCCCACGGGTACCGTTCGATGCGGATCCGCACCCCGGACGCGGCAGCGGGGGGCCCTCCGCGCCCGCCGGTACCGTTCCGGCATGCCCCCTGTGGCCGCCGGCCTCCTCGTCTTCTTCACGTCCGCCGCGATCCTCGTGCTCGAGATCCTCGCCGGTCGGATGCTGGCCCCCTACGTGGGGGTCACGCTCGAGACGTTCACCGGGATCATCGGGACGGTCCTCGCCGGCATCTCGTTCGGGAGCTGGGCCGGGGGCCGCGTCGCCGACCGGATCCACCCCAGACGCCTCCTCGGCCCGCTCGTCGTCGCCGGCGGCGTCCTCGCGCTCGCCGCGCCTCTCGCCGTGGCGACCGCTGGCGCCGCCGTCCGTAACACCGGCCCCCTCGCGATCGTGATCCTCGCGGGCGTGGGGTTCTTCGCGCCCGCGGCCGTGCTCAGCGCGGTCACCCCGACCGTGGTGAAGCTCCAGCTGAGGGACCTCGACGTCACCGGGACGATCGTCGGACGGCTCTCGGCGCTGGCGACGGCTGGGGCGATCGTCGGGACCTTCGTGACCGGCTTCGCACTCGTCGCCGCGCTCCCGAGCCGCACGATCGTGCTCGGAGTGGGTGCCGCGCTCGTGGTCGCCGGCGCCGGGGTGTGGTGGGTGCTGTGGCCGGACCGAACCGGCCTGGGCACCGCGGTGGTCATCGGCGTGCTCGCGGTCGGCACGGTGGCGGCGGTGCCGGGGGCCTGTGACCGCGAGAGCCCGTACTTCTGCGCCTCTGTCATCCCCGAGGACGACGACCCCTCGCGGCGCCTCCTTCTGCTCGACACGGTTCGCCACAGCTACGTGGACGTCGACGACCCGACCCACCTTCAGTTCACCTACGCCCAGACCATGAGCGACGTGCTCGCGACCCTCGCCCCGCCGGGCGAGCCGCTCGACGTCCTCCACGTCGGCGGCGGCGGGTTCACGATGCCGCGCTACGTCCGCGCGACCCGCCCCGGGAGCCGCAACGTGGTGCTCGAGCTCGACCCGATGCTGGTCCGGATCGCGGAGGATGAGCTCGGTCTCGAGCGGGGGCCCGACCTCCAGGTGATCACCGGGGATGCCCGGCTCACACTCGCCGGCCAGCCCGAAGGGGCGTTCGATGTCGTCATCGGGGACGCGTTCGGGGGGCTCGCGGTGCCGTGGCACCTCACCACGGTCGAGTTCCTCACCGACCTCCGGGCCCGCCTGCGGCCCGGCGGCGTCTACGCGATGAACCTCATCGACTATCCCCCGCTCGGGTTCGCCCGGGCCGAGGTGGCGACGCTCCGCGCCGTCTTCGACCACGTCGCCGTCCTCGCTCCACCCGATCGGCTGTCGGGTGACGACGGCGGCAACTTCGTCGTCGTCGCGTCGGACGCGCCGCTCGGCCTCGAGGCGATCCTCGGTCGCAACGCCGCCCGCGGGGACAACGAGGCCGCGCTCGTGGAATGCGAGCTCGACGCCTTCGTCGGCGACGCCGCCGTCCTCACCGACGACCACGCGCCGGTCGACCAGCTTCTCACGACCCGCCGCTGACTAGGTCAGGCACGTGTCAACTTGGGTGACGCTCGATGTGGGCGTCGATGCGAGCGCTCAAGGCGTCGATGCGGGCTTCAACGCGGTCGAAGCGGGCGCCGAACTCCTGGCGCAGGTCACGCCCCAGGGCGTCCATCCGCGTGACGAGGAAGTAGACGATCCCCAGCGTCGTGAGGATCTGGGTCGCGACGATCGTCAAGGTGTCCGGACTCACAGCCTCATCGTACGAGGGAAGGCCGAGCCTGCCGATGGCGGATCACCGGAGGCTGTGGACGAGACGGCCTCGGTACCCTCTCCTGCGGCACTTTCGACGCTAAGCCCCCGTAGCTCAGTGGATAGAGCAGTGGTTTCCTAAACCATGCGTCGCAAGTTCGATTCTTGCCGGGGGCGCCAATGTAAGTCCTGTTCAGAGCGTTGTCTGGCTGGCCGGGAACCTCAAGTGAGAGGTTCGGTTTCTGACTGGCCATGACTGGTAGCCATGAATCGTGGCTGACCCACATCGAGCACCTCGGTCGCTCGCCGACCACGCTCTACGGCTACCGGCGCCTCGTGTTGCAGCTGCCGGCGGGCTTCGCAGGGACGCCGCTCTCCAAAGTCACACCGAAGCTCGTCGACGACCTCTACAAGCACCTCGGAACGATCGGCAAGCGCAAGCCGGCGACGGTGCTGCGGTACCACGCCGTGCTTCGCGCCGCGTTCGCGCATGCAGCGCGATGGGGCTGGGTCGATCGCAACCCCATCGAGCGCGCGACACCTCCGCGAGTGCAGCGCGATGAGACCCGGCCACCGGCCGTCGACGACGTACTCGCTGTCATCGACGCAGCAGCGTCGTCACGCAACCCGGAGAACGCACTCGTCTTCCGCCTGCTGCCGTTGCCCCCGAGTCGAGCGACGACGGCTTGCACCATGTCCATGTGCTCGATGCGCCCATCGGGGACGTGGGCGTACGGATCGTCGTCTGCGTTCGACACCTTCAACCTCGCTCTCCCAGTTCCGCGAGCGCAGCGTCCACTTCGAGGCGGTGGCGCTCGTCACAGGCCGCCCACCGGACCTCGTCTTCGTCGAGGCCGGTAAGGAACTGGAAGCGGTTGCGCACCCGAGCTTCCCAGCCGGCGAGGTCGACGGGTCGAGTCAGCACACCGATCGAGTCAGGGGGGAAGTCGCGCTCCCGGCGCACTCGGAGCACATCGGATGGATCGAGCGGGCGTGTTCCGCGTCTGTCGTCGACGACATCTCCCCACACCTTCAGCACCCATAGTCGCCGCACGAGCGCCTCGTCGATAGGTCGACCGGCGAAGTGGTTGAGGTCGTAGAGGTCTCGACCAAGCGCGATCCGCCGGTAGCGCGCCAGCTTCTCGGCGCAGGCTTCGGCTTCGGCCACCACCGGCACGCCCGGGAGCTCGAACTCGTAACCCTTGTGGATCGGGAGCGGCACGAACCCGAGCGGCTGCGCGGGAAGCGCCAGGGGCCGTCGGGCGAACTCGACACTCGCCGCGATGTTCGGAGATCCGAGCTCGGGGTGACTGACTCGAAGAAGCCAGTGGCGCCCGTCGCCCCGATCGGAATCGAGGTGGAACTCGAAGCCGGCGACCCGTGCACCGTCGATCAGGCCACACGTATCGATCACCTTGTCCTCGTCGGGCGCAGCGAAGTCGAGATCGGTCGAGAAGCGCCCGTCGTTACCGAGGCGGCACTTGCGAAGACTCGTGCCGCCCTTGAACACCAGTCGACCATCGTCGAAGAGTCCAGTTCTCCGCCAGAAGGAACAGGAGGTGGTCCTGGGCGACGTCCAGGAGGGCCGCGTCGTACGCGTCCGCTCGGCCGAACGCGTGTCGCTCGACGAGCACCCGGGTCAGCCCTGCCACCGCTACGCCTTCCCCACGAGACCCCGAAGCGGAGCGATGAGCCGATCGACCACGTGGTACTGCGGCACCCAAAGCGTGCGGGCCTCGTCCCGCTCGACATCGGGATGCTCGAAGCGAACCTTCGGCATCGACCCCGCTGGCTTCCGGTCGATCAGCGCGATGCCACGCGGCGGCTGGCCGCCCGCATGCATGAGATAAGCAGCGCGCTGCCATGCCGACGACGTCTGGTCCAGGAGCAACCGAGCGAGTCGGTCGTCGTCGCAGTCGGCAACGACCTGATCGAGGTGGACGAGGAGGTCCGCCCACGGCTGGAACGATGCGGGCCGGGCGGCGAGCTGCACGATGAGCGCTTCGGGTCCAAAGGCGGGGAGCCCGCTCGCCCAGTTCACGATGTCCAGCTGCCGGCGAGCAAGCATAGCCGTGGTGGGCCGCAGCTCCTTCGTGGTGAGGTCGTGCCACGTCAGCCGCACGACGGAGACATGAGGCCGAAGACCGTCCGGTAGCCGAAGGTAAGCGGGCTTCCACACGGCGGTCGGCCCCTCCGGTCGCCGATCGAGATAACCCAGGTGCCACGCAGCCGCCTCCCCCGCAAGGAGGAACTCGGAGTTCGGGTCGCGCGCCCGCCAGGCACGCAGGGGCAGGTAGGGATCCGTCACCGCGTCTTGGCCAGGCGGGATGAATGCCCAGGTTCCCTTCACAGGCAGTCCGACCAGCCAGCCGAGCCGACGGAGCTCAGTGATTGACGCGTCAACGTCACGCTCGAGCCCGACCTCGGCCAGCCGCGTCGCCACGGCTTCGCGAGTCACGACGAGAGGCAGATCGCGCGCCAGTCCCGCTACGAGTCCAGAGGCCCACGTGGGGATGCGCCGGTCAGCCCCGGTCGGGCTAAGAACGGTTGACTCCATAGCGGAAAGGCTACTCTACCCGTCCACATTCCGCATCGCTCTCAACCGCTTGGTTGTGTCGATGGCGGGTCCAAGACTCATGCGGTCCATGTTCCGCAACATGGGTAACCACGCCTCGGCCTGGGCAAAGCGTCAGGAAGACGGACTTCCTTGTCTTGTCCATGGGCACCGGAATCACATGGGTGTAGTTTCGCGGTCCCCGTGGAGGAGGTGTGCCGATGGGGCACCCCGTCTATCCGTTCCGAGCAGTGCTGCGTGAGCTGCGGCGAGATGCCGGGCTGACGATCCTCGCCGCCGCCGAGGCGGCGGGCTACGCACCTACCTGACGCTGGCGGACGATCTGGACGCCATCGAACCGAGCACGGGCGAACCGGTCGTCGACTTCGCCCGCACAACCTCCTCGGACGCTCGACGCTTCGCCGGGCTGCTGGCGCACCTCCGCACCCAGATGCGCGAGCTCCTCGAGGCGGCCGACAAGCCAGCCACCGACGACGACGACGACGACGAGCAGCTCACCGAGAAGGTCATCGCCGGTAAGACCATGCCGATGCTGCGGCTCCTCACTCGCGCTGCAATCCGAGGTCGACCACCGAGACCGGATCCCACCGTGACGGCCGAGCTGCGCGCCATGCGCGATCGTCTCCGGGGCGGATGGCGAGACGCCGTCGAGCGCCAGGCGGTCATCGAGTTGCGTGACGCGGACACCGCGCAGGTCTTCGACGCCCTCGACGCGCTGCGGAGTCGCCGCACGGCCTGACCGGCCGTCCCGAACCTCGGCGGCCATGTTGGCCGAGCCACACCCGTCAACCCCCTTCTGTCCTTCTCGTTCGGGGGATGCCTTCTTGGCCCTCCGAGGACGCATGCGGAGGGACTCGGCTGAGCGATGACCGAGGAGGAATTCGAGAAGTGCCTCCCCGGTGGCGGCTCTGGCCTGAGATGCGTCAGCCCACGCGCCGGAGCTTCCCGAGCGGAACGAAGACGATCCGAGATGCCGGATCGAGCGCGGGATCGGTGATCTCGACCATCGCGGCCTCGCCGTCCCGCAACTCGAGCACCGCGCCACGGGCGCCAACGGGCGCCTCATCGACCGGCTCGAGCAGCTCGACCCGGTCGAAGGCGGTGATCTCGCGCACTACAGCCATAGCTCCATGTTAGGCGCTCGGGTGGGCGGTGACGGCCGCGGTGCCGCGTCCTCGTCGGCGTAGTGCCATGCGGTCGCCACCGGCGCGGTGCGGTCGTTGATCGTGAGCGTGACCTCGACGCCGCAGACGACGCCGTGCGGTGCACGGTCGCGCACAACCGAGACGGCCGCGTCCAGGACGGCCGCGGCAATCGCCGCCCAGATGCGCCCGCTGTCGTTCGGTCCCACGTCGAACACGTGCGCCCAGTCCTTGCCATGGCCATGCGCGGCAAGGATCCAGCCTCGCCACTTGTCCTCCGTGGCGTGCGCTTCGGCGGCGCGAGGCAGCCGTTGTCCGATCTTCGGGAACGGCATCGCGGTCCTTGTCGGCCGGCGAGGCTACTGGCGGGCACGGCGGCTTCCCTGCGGTCGCTGCCTGGCATGGCGGATACTCAGCGACATGGCCGCGCCCGGGACTCGCGCTGCAGGGTTCGGATTATGTGTCGCCGGGCGCACTCACGGCCGGGCACTTCCTCAGGATTTCGACGGCCGAAGTGCCGACGGAGGTGCTGGCCCCGCTCGTACCGTAACGGTTGCCTGGCATGTGACGGCGAACCGAGCAACGGGATGCGATGAACGTTGGGTCTGCGACGGACGTCGGTCGGATCCGCCAGCGCAACGAGGATGCGCTGCTGGTCGACCGGGAGCGGGGGCTGTTCGCGGTCGCCGACGGGCTCGGCGGCCACCCGGCCGGCGACGTCGCGAGCAACGTCGCGCTCGAACGCGTCGACAAGGTCGCGACCGGGAGCGCTCTGACCGGCGGGGCGTCACCCGGCGAGGTGCTCGCGACGTCCCTCCAGGAGGCGCACGAAGCGGTGCGTGGCGCCGCTCACGAAGAACTTGGGCGGACCGGGATGGGCACCACCGCCGTGGTCGCCCACGTCGAGCCATCGGAGACCGAGGCCTGGCTGGCGCACGTCGGCGACAGCCGCGCCTACCTCCTCCGCGACGGGCAGCTCCGCCAGGTCACCGAGGACCACGTGGGGCCGTTCGGGGGCATCAGCCAGGCGCTCGGGCTCGACCGGGTCTACCCGGACACCATCCACCTCGAGGTGGAGGCCGGGGACCGGCTCCTGCTCTGCACTGACGGACTGACCGACATGCTCAACGACGGCGAGATCGAAGAGCTTGCCCGGGACGGCAGCGCGCAGGACGCGGTCGACGCCCTCGTCCAGGCGTCTCTCGACCGGGGCGGCGCCGACAACGTGACGATCGTCCTGATCGGCATCGAGCGCGGGTCGGATCACTCCGGGGCGTAGGACCAGTCGGGCAGCTTGCGCGCGTAGTCGGGATCGAACTGGACCTCGCCGGTCTCGAGGTCGAGTGATTCGATCTTCGGGATCACCGGGTCCCGCTCCGACCAGCAAGGCTGGCCGAGGTGGTCGGCGACCTCGCCGCCGAACCGCTCGAGCACGCTCAGGACCATGAGCTGCTCGCCGACGGGGAGATAGCAGCGGTTCTGGTCGGTGACCTTGCGGGCGCCCTCGAAGAGCGCGTCGAGGTCGGGCGCCGCCCCCTCGCCGGCGTCGATGCGGTTCAGGATCGCGGTGAGCCGGTCGGTCCCGAGCATGCACGCCCAGCACTGCCCGCAGGACTCGATCATGAGGAAGTGCGAGAGGGACGCCAGGGCCCTGACGATGCAGTGCGAGGCGTCGTAGACGACGAAACCCCCGCTGCCGAGGCCGGTGCCTGCCCGGGCCATGTCGTCCCACCCGAGCGGCGTGTCGAGCATCTCCGAGGTGATGACGGCCTGGGCCACCCCGCCGAAGATCGCCTTGACGTCCTCCGCCTGCGCGATGTCCTCGACGAGGGTGCGGAGGGTCGTGCCGAGCGGGAGCTCGTACAGCCCGGGCGCTCCGACGTCGCCGGACACGGTGAAGATCATCGTCCCGGGCGAGTCCTCCGTGCCGACCGACCGGAACCAGTCGGTTCCGTGGGCAAGGATCAGCGGGACGTTCGCGAGCGTCTCCACGTTGTTCACGAGGGTCGGGTTCGGCTGGGTCATCCCGGCGAAGAGACCGACCTGGTAGGGAGGGAGGAGCCGGGGCATCGGCAGCTTGCCCTCGATCGTCTCGAGCATCGCCTTCTCCTCCCCGAAGAGGTACTCGTCGGGGCCGGTGGCGACGTCGACGCGGTCCGCGCCCTCCCAGCCCGCGGCGGCCATCTCCGACAGTGCGGTGACGAGCCGGCCGATCTGCGCCTGGAAGCGGCGCTTGATGCCGACGTAGCCGCGCTCCGCCCCGACGACCCGCATCGCGACGAGGAGGCCCTCCAGGAAGAGGTAGGGGTTGCGCTGCATGATGGCCCGGTCCTTGTAGGTGCCGGGCTCGCCCTCCGCCGCGTTCGCGACCGCGTAGATGGTCGAGTCCGGGTCCGCGGACGCCTGGTGGATCGACCCCCACTTCATCCCGGTCGGGAAGCCGGCGCCGCCGCGGCCCCGGAGACCGGAGGCGGTCACCTCCTCGATGATCTCGTCGGCCGATCGCTCGCGGGCGGCGAGGAGACCTTCACCGCCACCGCTCTCGAGGTAGGCGTCGAGGGAGGGCACGTCGACATCGGGCAGCAGTCGTGGTTCCGCATCGACCACCTGGTTCGCCCTTCGGTCGGGATCGTCTGCCAACGAACCTACGGGCCGGCGGCGAGGCGGGGTGGATCGTCAGTCCAGACCGTCGAACGCCTCCTGGAGGAGCCGCTCCTGCTCCTGCTCGTGGATCGTGCTGCTGCCGGTCGCCGGGCTCGGGGACTCGGAACGGGAGGCGTGCATGAGGCGGTGGTCGTCGCCCAGGAGGCGGTGCAGGCGCGAGTGCGCGAACGGCCACGGACCCATGTTCTCGGGCTCCTCCTGGAGCCACAGCACCTCGTCGGCGTCCGGGTAGCGCCCGATGACCTCGCGGAGCTGATCCGCCGGCCACGGGTAGAGCTGCTCGAGACGGACGACCGCGGCCGGCGCTTCGCGCTCGTCGCGGCGCTCCATCGCCTCGTAGCCGACCTTGCCGGAGCAGAGGACGACGCGGCGGACGCCGTCCGGGTCGCCGACGCGGCGGTCGTCGACGACCTCCTGGAAGTGGCCGCTCGTGAAGTCCTCGGGCGACGAAGCGGAGTGGCCCGACCGGAGGAGCGACTTCGGGGTGAAGACGACGAGGGGGCGCTTCACGTCGCGGTGGATCTGGCGGCGGAGCACGTGGAAGTACTGCGCCGCGGTCGTCGCGTTCACGAGCTGGATGTTGTCCTGCGCAGCGAGGACGAGGAACCGCTCGATCCTCGCCGACGAGTGCTCGGGGCCCTGTCCCTCGTAGCCGTGCGGGAGCAGCATGACGAGGCCCGAGCTCTGGCCCCACTTGTCCTCGGCAGCGACGATGAACTGGTCGATGATCACCTGGGCGCCGTTGACGAAGTCGCCGAACTGCGCCTCCCAGATCGTGAGCGCGTCGCGGTTCGCCACCGAGTAGCCGTACTCGAAGCCGACGGCCGCGAACTCCGACAGCAGCGAGTCGTAGAGGAAGAGCCGACCCTGCTCCTCGGCGAGGTTTGCGAGCGGGAAGTACTCCTCACCGGTCTCGTAGTCGGCGACGACGGCGTGGCGCTGGCTGAAGGTGCCGCGGCGGCTGTCCTGACCGGCCAGGCGGACCGTCGTGCCCTCGAGCAGCAGCGACCCGAACGCGAGCTGCTCCCCGAGCGGCCAGTCGACCCGGCCCTCCTCGCGGTAGCGCCCGGTCGCCCGGTCGAAGAGCCGCTTCAGCTTCGGGTGCATGTGGAAGCCCTCGGGCTCGCCGAAGATCGTGTCGACGATGTGGTCGAGGACGTCGCGCTTCACGCCGGTTTCGACGGGCGGAAGCGGGGCGATCGGCGGCGGCGTCCGCTTGACCGGCTCCTCCTTCGGCGGTCGCGTCTCCTTCGTCTTGTCGAAGGCCTCGTCGAGGCGCTTCTGGAAGTCGTCGAGCCCCTGCTCGGCCTCCTCCATGGAGAAGTCGCCGCGCTTGACGAGCCGTTCGGTGTAGACCTTGCGGGTCGAGCGCATCTGCTCGATCTGCTGGTACATGAGCGGCTGCGTGTAGCTCGGGTCGTCGGCCTCGCTGTGGCCGAGCTTCCGGTAGCAGACGAGATCGATGACGACGTCCTTGTGGAACGCCTGCCGGTAGGCGAAGGCGAGCCGTGCGACGCGGACGACGGCCTCGGGGTCGTCGCCGTTGACGTGGAAGATCGGGGCCTGCACCGCTCGGGCGATGTCGGTCGGGTACTCCGAGGAGCGCGCCGCCTCGGGCGGCGTCGTGAAGCCGAGCTGGTTGTTGATGATGACGTGGACGGTGCCGCCGGTCCGGTAGCCGCGCAGCTGCGAGAGGTTCAGGACCTCCGCGACGACCCCCTGGCCGGCGAACGCCGCGTCGCCGTGGACGAGGACGGGCAGGACGCGGAAGGCCTCGGGCTCGTCGAGGATGTCCTGCTTCGCACGCGCCATGCCCTCGACGACCGGGTCCACGGCCTCGAGGTGGGACGGATTGCTCGGCATGGTCACCCGGACCTCGCCGCCGGCGCGGGCCTCGAAGACCCCGTGCTGGCCGACGTGGTACTTCACATCCCCCGAGCCCTGGACGGTCTGCGGGTCGATGTCGCCCTCGAACTCGCTGAAGATGTCCCGGTACGACTTGCCGAGGATGTTCGCGAGGACGTTGAGGCGTCCGCGGTGGGCCATGCCCATGACGACCTCGTCCATGCGTGCCTCGCAGGCCTCTTCGAGGACCGCGTCGAGCAGCGGGATGAAGCTCTCGCCGCCCTCGAGGCTGAAGCGCTTGTGGCCGAGGTACTTCGTGTGGAGGAAGCGCTCGAACGCCTCCGCGGCGTTGAGGCGCTCGAGGATGTGCCGCTTCTCGGCGAGCTCCAGCGTCGAGTCGACGCCCTCGACGCGCTCCTGGATCCAGCGCTTCTCCTCCGGGTCCTGGATGTGCATGTACTCGATGCCCACGGTGCGGCAGTACGCGTCCCGGAGCACGCCGAGGAGATCGCCGAGCTTGACGATCGGCTCCCGCCCGACGGTCGTGACGAACTCGCGCTCGAGATCCCAGATCGACAGCCCGTAGGTGGTGGGATCGAGTTCGGGGTGGAGCCTCGGAGGGCGCTGGCTGAGCGGGTCGAGGTCCGCGATGAGGTGGCCCCGGACCCGGTACATGTGGGCGAGCTGGTCGACCTTCGCCTGCTTCTCGAGCATCGCGCGCTCGGACTCGACCGGGCTGCGGTCCTGCCGCCACCGCGCCGGCTCGTAGGGGATGCCGAGCGTGCGGTAGATGTCGTCGTAGAAGCCGTCCTCGCCGATGAGCAGGGCGTGCATGCGCGCGAGCCACTCGCCGGACTCGGCGCCCTGGATGACCCGGTGGTCGTAGGTGGACGTCAACGTGATCGTCTTCGACACGCCCAGCCGTGCGATCATCTTCGGGTCGGCCGCCTGGTACTCGGCGGGGTGGTCGATCGCGCCGACGCCGAGGATGACGCTCTGCCCCTGCATGAGCCGCGGCACGGACAGCACCGTCCCGATCGTCCCCGGGTTCGTGATCGTCATCGTGGTCCCGGCGAAGTCGTCGGGCTCCAGCTTGTTCGTCCGCACCTTGCGGATGCGGTCCTCGTAGGCGTCGAGGAACTCGCGGAAGTCGAGGGTGTCCGCCTCCTTGATGGACGGGACGAGCAGGACCCGTTCCTCGCCGCGCTCGACGTCCACGGCGAGACCGAGGCCGACGTGCTCGCGAGGGATGCGGCCGGGCTTGCCGTCGACCTCGGTGAAGGTCGTCTTCATCGCCGGGACGGCCTCGAGGGCCTGCACCGCGGCGAAGGCGATGATGTGGGTGTAGGAGACCTTGCCGCCGTAGGTCCGCCGCAGGTAGTTGTTCGCGATCGTGCGGTTGACCTCGAGGAGCTTCGCCGGCACGACCCGCACGCTCGTCGCGGTCGGGACGCCGAGGCTCGTCTCCATGTTCTCGGCGATGCGGGCCTTGATGCCCCGTAGCCGCTCCCCGACGGGCTCCTCGGGTTCCGCTTCGGCCTCGGCGGCCTCCGCGCGAGCAGGCTCCTCCTCGGTCGGCTCCTCGGCGGGCCGCTCCTCAGGGGCCTCCGCCCCGGCAGGCTGCTCCTCGGTCGGCTCCTCGGCCGGACGCTCCTCAGGGGCCTCCGCCTCCTCGGCCGGGGGAGCCGCGGCGGCAGCCCCCGGACGCCCCCCGTCGCGATCGCCCGGCCGGTAGTCCTCGAAGAACTCCTGCCAGCTCGGGCTCAGCGAGTCGGGGTTCTCGCGGTACTGCTCGTACAGCTCGTCGACGAGCCAGGTGTTCACCCCGAAGCCGTCACCGGGTGCCGGCTCGGTCTGCGTGGTCTCGTTTGTCGCCATCGTCCCGTCTTCGACGGTCCACCGCGGATGGTACTGAGCGCGTCAAAGTGTCCTCCCGCCGCCTGGACTTGTGAAGGGGGAACCTCCGGCGGCCCGGCGGCGTCCCACCTGCAGCCGGACGTGGAGGTGGGAGCATGAGAACCCGATCCGTGGCGACGGTGGCCGGGCCGCTGGCCCTGACGCTCGTTCTGGGAGCCTGCGGGGGTGGAAGCGACGACGCGGGCACGACCGCCGGGGACGAGCCAGCCGCGGAGGCCGCGCCTGACCAGGCCCAGCGCGCGTTCGGTGGCGAGGAGGAGGCCGCCCGAGGCGATCTGGACGACACCCGGGACGGCTCGGCCTCGACCACTGACCGGCCGGGCTTCTCGGCCGCGAGCCAGGACATCTCCATCCAGTCGCTGCGCAAGGTCATCCGCGACGCGGACATCTCGATCGTCGTGGAGGACACCGATCGGGCCTTCACCCAGATCCGCCAGCTCGCGAACCGCAGTGGCGGCTACATCGCCTCGGCCGACCTCCAGCAGCTCCACGAACGCGAGGGCGACGAGCCGCAGCTCTTCGGCACGGTGGTCCTGCGCGTTCCGTCGAGCGGGCTCGACGACGTCCTCGGCGAGCTGGAGCGGCTCGCGGTGAAGGTGACCTCGAAGTCGCTGTCCAGCGACGACGTGACCGACGAGTACGTCGATCTCGAGGCGCGCCTGACGAACCTCCGCGCCCTCGAGTCGGAGCTGCAGGAGCTGCTCGCCGAGGTGCGCCAGGCCGGCGATCCCGACCCCGACGACCTCTTCGTCGTCTTCGAACGCATCCGCCAGGTCCGCGACGAGATCGAGCGCATCCAGGGGCGCCTGCGCATGCTCGACGAGCTCGTCGACCTGTCGACGGTGACCGTCCGCCTGGCGCCGAGCTCCGACCCCCAGGTCCTGACGACGGCACGCGGCCCGTGGGAGCCCGGTCAGATCGTGGCGGAGGCCGCCTCCGCTCTGGTCGCCGCGGTCCAGGGGGTCGCGAACGTCGCGATCTGGCTCGGAATCTTCGTTCTGCCCGTCCTCGCGATGCTCGCCTTCCCCGCGGTCGCCGCGCTCCTCGGCTACCGCTGGTGGAGGCGGAAGGGCGAGGCCACCGCGGCTTGACCCGCGCTCAGACCAGCCCGCCGAGAGCGGCGCCGATGGCGAGGGTGGCGAGGTAGGCGAGAAGGCCACCTCCGACGATGGCGGCACGGAACCAGCCGTCGAGGCGCGCCGCGAAGGCGTGGTAGGCGATCACCCCAACGAGGAACCGACGGAGCACGGCGCCGGACCGTATCCGGCGCGGCCGCTCCCGCGTCACAGGGCGTCCTCGTCGATGCGGTGGTCCCAGGCATCGATGGCGGCGCTCCAGCCTTCCTCGTGCTCGAAGGCGACGCGGAGGCGCCACCCGGCTGCGTCGGGGACGGCGATCACGAACCAGCGCAGCCGCCCGAGCTCCGGCTCGAGGCGGGACGCGCCGTCGCCGGCGGCGACCCCGGTGGCCGCGTGGAGGACCCAGAGGGCGGACGATCTCCCGGCCGACATGCCACGCCGTCGTCCATAGGCCCCGCCGGACGCCGCCGTCCACGCGAGCCGCGACATCGCCTCGCCGATCTCCACCGGCGCGAGCTCGACCGGACTGCCGACGACGGCATGCGCTGCGGCGACGGCGTCGCCCTCGACGGCGGCGACGACGCAGCCGCCGTTGGAGGCCTCAGCCCAGGTCGCCGCGACCTCCAGCAGGGCGCGGCGGAGATCCGGCCGGTCAGCAGGAGGCACGTCCGACCCTGACGCCTCGCGGAACCGCGACGGGTCGACCGCCGGGGGACCGCCCTCGACGAGGTCGTGGGACCGGTAGATCGGCAGCGGGTAGTCGGGCTCCCATGGCAGCAGCGTGAGCGGGAGGCCGAGCTCGCCTGGATGCGTACGGGGGTCTCCCCGCAGGTCCTCCCCTCGCAGGATCCGCTCCTGGGCGAGGGTCGCGGCCACCCACGGCTCCGCGAGATGGTCGGCGAGTTCCTCCCAGGAGTGCGTCGACGCCGCGACCTCGGTCAGCGGTCCCAGTGCGAATCGCCCCGCGCCGGTCCGGCACACACCGGCGGCGTGCTCACCCGGTGCTTCGAGAGCGAGCCGGTACTCGATGAACTGTGCGACCGACCAGAGCTGCCGGCCGTGCTCGATCGCCTGGTTGCAGCGGTCGCGCAGCGCGAGCAGCCCGTCCCAGTCCCGCTGGTCACACCGCCGATCCACCTCCAGCAGCAGCTCGGACGGATCGCCGCGTCGGACGAGCTCCTCGAGGTCAGTCACCGTGCACCCGTGCGACCCGTCCGCAACCCGTCCTCCTCGTCGCGCCCTGGCGCGGCGTGCGCGAGGCTAATGCCTGAACGGGCCCGGGTGCCGGGCGTTGCGGGCGGGTCGTTACGCTGCCGGCACCGACCCGAAAGCCGCAGACCATGACCGAGCCCGAGGAGTACGACTACGGCGAGCTCCTCGTCATCCAGCACGCCGAGCACACGGGACCCGCAGCACTGACCGAGGTTCTCGACACGCGAGCCGGTCGCCGTCCGTGGCGGCTCGTCGACCTCGGTGCGGGCGCCCCGTTCCCGTCGCTCGACCGGGTACGAGGCATCGTCGTTCTCGGGGGGCCGATGGGCGTGCGTGACCGTGAGGAACACCCCTGGATCGACGCGGAGATCGCCGCGATCCAGGAGGCACAGGAACACGAGATCCCCCTCTTCGGCATCTGCCTCGGGGTGCAGCTCCTCGGCGAGGCCCTCAACGGCCGGGTCGAGACGCGCGACCTGCCCGAGATCGGCCTCATCGCGCTGACGCGAACCGAGGCCGGGTCGGCGGATCCGGTCTTCGCCGGCTGGCCCGACGGGGCGAGCGCTCTCTTCCTGCACGACGACGAGGTCGTCGCGCTCCCCGACGGGGCCGAGCCGATGCTCGAAGGCTCGGACGGGGTGGCCGCCTGGCGATCGCCTGACGGGGTGAGCTACGGCGCGCAGTTCCACCCGGAGGTCGACGCCGCGCAGGCGGCCGCATGGCTGGCCCGGGAGGACAACCGGGAGCGCTTCGCCCGCGTCGGCGTCGACCCCGACGACTTCGTCGAGGAGACGCGACGCAGAGAGCGCTTCCTCCTCGCGGCCGGCCTCTCCCTCGTGGGGCGCTGGATCGACGCGGTCGTCGGCCGCAACGACCCGGATCCCGTGCGCGGACGGCGGGCCGGCAGCGCGTCACGGCGGTCCTAGCCAGGAGGCTGAGGAGCTCCTGACGGTCGCGACGGAACGCTCGGTCGACCTCATCGTCATCGGGGCGCAGGCACGGGCACACGAGGGGCGGCCGTTCCTCGGCCACGGGACCGAGATGCTGCTGTCGGGCACCCGCCCGCCGTGGCGCTCCGCGAGGTGCGCTGGAGCGCGCGCGCCAGGCCGTTCTCGTCGCCGTCTTCCCGCAGCGGCGGTGACTAGTAGTCGGGGACTACGTTCCGCGCAGCCGCGAGAGACCTGCGAGGACAGCTCTTCTGGGGGGCTGCAGCCCCCCAGACCCCCTGGCTCCACTCCTTGAGTCCCCGAGCCCCTAGCTAGCCGTTGAACTCCTGGCTCACCATGAGCCCGAACGGACCGGCGTAGACGCCGATCCCGATGCGTGTGAACTCCCGGTTCAGGATGTTCGCCCGGTGTCCCGGGGAGTCCATGAGGCCTCGATGGGCCCGCTCGGCCGTCGGGGCCAACGCGAGGTTCTCGCCGGCGACGTCGAAGCGGATCCCCGCGGCGCGCATGCGATCGAAGGGATCGGTGCATCCCGGAGCGTCACTGCCCTCCGTGCGACACGGGGGGGTGGTGTGAGCGAAGAAGCCCTCGAGGTACATCTGGCGCGAGTAGGCCCGGGCGACGTCTCTGAGCGCTGGGTCGTGCTCCACCGGATCCAGTCCGGCCTCGGCCCGGGCCTGGTTGAGGAGGGCGAGGATCTCGTCCTCGGCGGCGGGTGCCACCGAGATCTCGCTCTCGCTCGCCGGCGGGAACGTGTAGACGGTGCCGTTGGGCTGCTCCGGGGGGGCGTCGACCGGCGGGAGGTTCTCGCAGAGAGAGACCCCGTGGGAGAGCGTGAGGCCGTCGGAGATCTGCTGGCTGACCCAGAGCAGCGCGGGACGGGCGAGGGTCGCCACGCGCTCGGCTCCGCCGTGGAGGGGGTTCGCGGTGGAGATGAATCCGCGTGCGACCGCGCTCTCGCAGACCGGCCGGGCCAGCGCCGCCCGCGCGCCGGGAGCGGTGACCCCCAGCAGCAGCACCGCGGTGACGAGGAGCACGCTCCAGGTCGTCGCGAGGATGCTCCCGCCGACACCGTCGAGGATGAGGGCCGCGTGGGGGAGCCGCCGGACGTGCCCGCCGACGCTTCTCGCTACCACGATCGAGGCGATGAACACGATCCCGAACACGCCGATCCCGGTCAGGGCAGCCGTCCACCCCGACGTGACCCCGCGGATCGCCGGCCAGGTGACCGTCGCCACCACGATGGCCAGGATCAAGCCGAGGAGCTCGACCCCCTCCACGACGAGACCACGACGCCACCCCCGGTAGGCGTAGACCGCCACGGAGGCGAGCAGCAGAAGGCTCAGGACCACGGTGGAGAATGATGCCACGCCCCGCCGTGGTTGCCGTCAGCCACCGGCGACCGCCGGGACGATGGACACGACGTCCCCGTCGCCGACGGTCGTGTCGAGCCCGTCCTGGTAGCGGACGTCCTCGTCGCGAACGAAGACGTTGACGAACCGGCGCAGCTCGCCGTCCTCGTCGAGGAGGCGCTCGGTGATGTCCGGATGCGCCCGGGCCAGCTTCGCGATCACCTCCCGGACGTCGGCGCCCTCCACCTCGACGGTGGCAGCGCCGCCGGTGTGCTTGCGGAGTGGGCTCGGGATGCGGACGGTCGCGGTCATGACTGTTCTCCTGCGAATGTGAGCTGCTCCTCGAACGCCGTCAACGACGGTTCGATGGTGAACGTGGGGCCGACCCGCCCGCTGAGCGCGTCGAGGGTCTTCAGCCCGTGCCCGGTGACGAACGCGACCACCCGCTCGTCGCGCCCGATGACCCCCTCGCGGGCGAGCTTCGCGAGCGTGCCGATCGTGACGCCGCCGGCGGTCTCGGCGAACAGGCCCTCGGTCTCGGCGAGCAGGCGGATCGCCGAGACGATCTCCTCGTCGGTCACCGCTGCGATGGCGCCGCCGGCCTCCCGCACGGCTCGGACCGCGTAGGTCCCGTCCGCCGGATCGCCGATCGCCAGGGACCGGGCGATCGTGTCCGGCTTCACCGGCCGGATGCGGTCGGTCCCCTCCGCGAACGCGGTGGCGACCGGGCTGCAGCCAGCCGCCTGGGCGCCGGAGATGCGCACGTCGTGCGGCGCGACGAGGTCGTGCGCGACGAGCTCCCCGAGCGACTTGTGGACCTTGACGAGCTGGGCGCCGGACGCGATCGGCACGACGATGTGGTCGGGGAGCTCCCAACCGAGCTGTTCGGCCACCTCGAAGCCGAGCGTCTTCGAGCCTTCGGCGTAGTAGGCACGGAGGTTCACGTTCACGAACCCCCAGCCGCGGTCGTCGGCGATCTCGGCGCAGAGGCGGTTGACGTCGTCGTAGCTGCCCTTCACGGCCACGACCGTGGCCCCGTACACCGCCGACGTGGCGATCTTCGCCTGCTCGAGGTCGTGCGGGATGACGACGTAGGCGGGCATCCCCGCCTTCGCGGCACCCGCCGCGACCGCGTTCGCGAGGTTGCCGGTCGAGGCGCAGGCGAGCGTCGTGATGCCGAGCGACTGCGCGGCGTTGAGCGCCACCGCGACCACACGGTCCTTGAACGAGCCCGAGGGGTTGCGCGTGTCGTCCTTGAGCCAGAGCTCGCCGAGCCCGAGCTGCTCGGCGAGCCGGGGGGCGGGGACGAGCGGCGTGAAGCCGGCGCCGAGATCGGCAGGGACGGGCTGCTCCTCGAGGATCGGCAGGAGCGGGGCGTAGCGCCAAAGGTTCCGCGGGCCGGCCTCGATCGCGGCACGGTCGACCGTCCGGTCGTCGCGGTAGGCGACCTCCAGCGGCCCGAAGCACTCGCCGCAGACGTGTACGGGTCCGAGCTCCTCGGGTGTGCCGCACTCGCGGCAGCGGAGCCCGTCGATGGTTGGGCTGAGCGTGTCCAGGGCTGACTCCTGTCCTGTCGTGGAGGACACGGGCGACCCGGCACCCTCCCTGTCGGACAGGTCCCGGCACCAGAACGGGCCTCCCGCCTGGGAGGCCCGCTGAGTTGACGTCGCGACACGCCCGCTCATCGTCTCCCGCTGGCGCGGAAGCCGGGTTTGGCACCGTCCCCGTCGCGTCCACGGGCGGTTGCCGAGGCTTCGTCGGGCCCGAGCCCTCCACCTCTCCGGATGAGTTGCGCTGCGCACGGTGCCACCATGCCGCTGTCAGCGCAACTCGGTTCCCGATCCCGTCCCGATCACATCGCGCAGTCGACACTCGGACGACGCCCTCGATCGGTACGCTCCGGAGCGACGGGGGGCCAGTCTCGTCCAGGAGACGGCAGATGGCGAGCAGAGCCAAGGTGCTGGTCGTCGACGACGAGCCCGACGTCCTCCTTCTCTGCCGCGTCAACCTCGAGTTCGAGGGCTACGAGGTCTTGGAGGCCGGCGACGGCGAAGAGGCGATGGAGAAGGTCCACGATCAGGGGCCCGACGTCGTCCTCCTCGACGTGATGATGCCGAAGATGGACGGCTGGCAGGTCCTCGCGGCATTGAAGGGCGACCACCGCACGGCCGACATCCCGGTCGTTATGCTGACCGCGAAGGTCCAGGACCAGGACCAGATCCGCGGCTGGTCGGGCGGCGCCGCGGACTACATCACCAAGCCCTTCTCGCCGCTGTCGCTGTCGCTGGTGCTCGAGAACGTCCTGAACAACGACCCCGAGGAGGAGGAGCGGCGCCGCCGCGCCATCCTCGAGAAGCTCCAGCTGCTCCAGAAAGGCTAGGGGTTCGGGGGCTCAAGAAGTGGAGCGCAGCCACGCAAGCCTCGCGCGGCTGCGCGGAACGCAGCCCCCGACTCATCTGATCCCTAGCCCGAGTAGTCCTCGCCGATCACGACGTGCACGTTCACGGAGGACGTGAGGTTGTTCGGCTTCTCCTCCACGACCGCGAAGCCGTACTGCGCGGCGACGTGCCGCGCCGCCTCCTCGTGGCCTGGGCTCCAGAAGACCGTCGTCCGCTCGTAGACCCGGACGGCCCGGTTCACGGCGACGACCCGGTAGCCGTCGCTCCTCGCACGGTCCGCGAACCCGCCTGCCGCCGTCCCCGCCTCGGTCGCGTCGAGGACCTGCATCGAGACCGACGCCGGGTCGACCTCGCCGCCCGTCGGGCTCTCGGTCGGTGAGGACGCCTCCGTCGGCGTGGGGCTCCCGGGTTCAGGAGTGGCGGGAGCCGTCGCTTGGGGATTGGGGGACGTCGGCTCGGTCGTCGCCGGCGCGTCGCCCTCGGTCGGGCTGGCGGCGACGATCGGTCCCGTCGGCTCCTGCCCGATGCGGCCGAGTCCCCAGAAGGCGCCGGCGACGACGGCGATCAGCGCGACGCCCGCCGCCAGGTGGGCCGACACGGACCTCGCGAAGCTCCGGTCCCCCGGTGGGGTGTGCCTCGCGTCGGACACGGTTCCTCGCTAGAGGTCGACGCCGAGGCGTCGCGCGGCTCGTTGACGCTGCCGGGCGGCGCGCATGCGGCGCAGGCGTTTCACGAGCATCGGGTCGTGCTCGAGGGCGGCCTCGGTGTCGATGAGGTCGTTGAGGACCTGGTAGTAGCGGGTCGAGGAGATCTCGAAGCGCTCCTTGATCCCCTCCTCCTTCGCGCCGGCGAACTTCCACCACTCCCGCTCGAACTCCAGGATGTCGCGGTCACGCCCGTCGAGGCCTCCTGCCTCACGCTCGTGGCTGCCGTTCGCGTCGCTCATCGACGTACTCCGCTCGAAGCCGTTCACGACGAGCATCGCAGCAGAATCACATCCGTGCAACTACGTAGGCCCCATCCGTTGCTGTCGCAGGGGACCAGTACGTTCGGGTCATGGACGAGGTGCTCTTTCCTGGACCATCCGGACGCGATCCGACGCCGCCCAAGGCGCGCTCGAACGGCGCCAAACCGAGGCGCGAGCATCCGAAGGACGTCGGTGATACCACCACCGCGCACGTCCTCGCCCGCCTCAGCGACCGCTACCCATACGTCTACGTCCCCTGGGGCGAGAACACCCGCACCGATCTCCTCGTCGAAACCGAGGAGGGCGACTTCATCCGCATCCAGTGCAAGACGGGCCGCCTCCGCAACGGCGCCATCACGTTCCCCACCTGCAGCGTCACATACCACCACCCGAACAATCGGGGCACGGATTACTACCGCCACCACTATCGAGGACAGGCGGACCTGTTCGGTGTGTACTGTCCCGAGACCGACGCCGTCTACCTCGTTCCCGTGGATGAGGTCGGAGTCCGATCGGCGGCCCTGCGAGTCGCTCCGACTCGGAACAACCAAGGTGCGCGGATACGTTGGGCCGAGGACTACAAACTCCCGCCGGGTTAGCTCAGTTGGCAGAGCACTCGTCTTGTAAACGAGAGCGCGCCGGTTCGATTCCGGCACCCGGCTCTCACACGGGGAAGATGCGGGCGAAGGTGTCGGCGAAGACGCCGAGGGCAACGAACCAGGTCCCGATCACGACGAGCACCCATCCGCCCCACCTCTTGACGGTTGGACCGGCCGCCCGGACCCGCTGGACCACCGCCTCCTGGGCGACCGCGACGCCGAGCGAAGCAGCGAAGAGCAGGACCACCAGGACCGCCGCGGCGACCCCGAAGGCGAAGAAGGCGACGGCGAACCCGCCCGCGGTGAGCGACTCGCCCGCCAGACCGGCGAGCATGGGACCCGTTCAGCCGAAGCCGGCGGCGAGGTAGCCGAACCCGAAGACCGCGTTGCCGACGATCGGGCGCTCCCGGCGCAGGCGCGCCTGCCGCTTGAGGAAGCCGTGGATCGCCGGCTCGGCGGCGCGGAAGCTGATCCCGATCCGCTCGGTCTGGACGAGGCCGAGCACGATCAGCAGGCCGCCGACCACGACCCGGATGATGCGCCCGGGCGTGCTCGTGAACGTCACCGCCCCGGCGACGCCGCCACCGCCGAGCGCGATCAGCGCGCCGAGGCCGACGACGAAGACGACTGCGCCGACCGAGAGTGCGGTGGCGAACACGACCGCACGGCGCAGGCGCCGCCCGCGAGGCTCGTCCGCGCCGGTCTGCCGCGCGAGCAGCGAGGCGAGCAGCGGGAAGGAGCACGGCGAGAAGAAGGCCGCGAAGCCGGTCGCGCCGGCAAGAGCGAGAAGCCCGATTCCTGCCGCGCGCGGGAGATCGAACCGCGGAAAGACGACGTAGCCCACGTAGCCGGCGACGCCCGCCACCGCCACCGCCGCCGTGAGCAGCACGTAGCGGACCGCACCCGGCCCCGAGTTCCCGAGTGGGGACAGGTCACGACGCCCCTCGGTGTCGGGCACAGGCTCGCTCCGTCACGGCTCACCGCCAGTATGGAGGTTCCAGCCGCTGGAGGGTCAAATGGCGCCGACCCATCGTTCGCCTGGGACTCCGGGCGACCGACCCACTACCTGCCGATGATCACGCAGACCTCGTCCTCGGTGCAGTCGGCGGGGTCGAGCTCGCTAGCCCGCGCGGCGAGCTCCTCGAGGTGCTGGCGGGTCCGTCGCAGCTCGTCGATCGCGGCGTCGACCTCGCGGATCTGCTCGTCCACCAGGGCGGTGACGTGGCCACACGGGGCGCGGCCCGCGTCACGGACCTCGAGGATGCCCCTGACCTGCGCGAGCGTGAACCCGGCGCGCTTCGCCGCATGCACGAAGTCCAGCCGACGGAGCGTCTCGTCGGCGAAGTCCCGGTACCCGCCGGCGGTCCGGCCGGGCGCGGGGATCAGGCCGATGTCCTCGTAGTAGCGGATCGTCTTCCGCGGCGTCCCGCTGCGCTCCGCCAGCTCGCCGATCAGCACGTGTCACCTCCGGCTTGACGTGTCACCTCCGGCTTGACCTTCCAGCTTACTGGAGGGTCCACACTCCGCGGCATGGACATCACCGTGCTGCACGTGGACCAGTGCCCGAACACCGACGTCGCCCTCGCGAGACTCGACGACGTGCTCAAGCGGATCGGACGCGACGACGTCCGGGTGCTGACGCAACTCGTCGACTCCGAGCAGCAAGCCGAGGAATGCGGCCTCCGCGGCTCGCCGACGATCCTCGTCGACGGCATCGACGTCTCGAGCCCGCCGGGCACGCCGATCATGTTCGCCTGCCGGGCCGGCCGGCCCGAGGACATCGTGCCGTCGGTCGACGAGCTCCTCCGCGCCCTCGGCGGCTAGGCCGCCGGAGCGACGTAGACGAGTCGGGCGACGTCGACGCGGAGGGAGACCTCGCGGCCGTCGACCACCATCACGAAGCGGTCGCCCCGCCGTTTGGGCTCGACGACCGTCCCCGGCATCAGGCCCTGGCCGACGAGGGTCCGCATCGCGTCGATGTCGCCCTGGAGCTTCTCGGAGAGGCGCTCGATGCGCACCGGCGCCCCGAGCTCCGCCGCGGCGGCCAGGTTGCCAAGCGCCTCCGTCCGGCCCTCGTCACCGAGGCCCGGTATCGGGTTCCCGTGCGGGCACCGCTTTGGCTCGCCGAGCAACTCGACGAGCTTGGACTCCACCTGGTCGGAGATCACGTGCTCCCAGCGGCACGCCTCCTCGTGGACCCGCTCCCACTCGAGCCCGATGACGTCGACGAGCAGACACTCGGCCAGGCGGTGCTTGCGCATGACGCTGACCGCCAGTGCACGGCCCTCCTCGGTGAGCTCGAGGACGCGGTCATCGGAGAGGCCCAGGAGTCCCTCGTTCTCGAGGCGGGAGACGGTCTCGCTCACCGAAGGGGCGGAGAGGCCGAGCCGCTCCGCGAGCCGGGCGCGAATCGGGACGATCCCCTCCTCCTCCAGCTCCCAGACCGTCCGAACGTACATCTCCGTCGCGTCGATGAGGTCGGTCGTCACCCGTTTTCCTTCCGCCCCACGCCACGTCGTGTGCCCGAAAGGCAGAAGGCGAGGCTACACCGGGAGACGTCGATCAGGCGTTGCAGCCGGCGCCGACAGAACCAGCCGGTGCTAGCCCGCATCCCACTCCCATGGCCCGAACGCCACGACCTTGACCCCAAACAGTGCGGAAAACGCGGCTAGCTGACGGCTAGCTGTCGGCTAGCTGGCGGCCGACTGCTCGAGATGCTGCTCGAGCTTGCGCTTGATGCGCTGGAGGGCGTTGTCCACGGACTTCACATGCCGTCCCAGCACCTCGGCGATCTCCTGGTAGCTGCGGCCCTCGACGTAGAGGTCGAGGACCTCGGCCTCGAGGCCTGACAGCAGGTCCGCGAAGATCGTCCGGAGCTGGGCGAACTCGTCGGCCGCGATCACCGTCTGGAGAGGATCGTCGGCTGTCTCGCAGGCGACGAGCTCTCCGACCGTACGCTCCGATCCGGCCGACTGGCGCTTCTCGAGCGGGATGTAGGAGTTCAGCGGACCGTGCTTCTGGCGGGTCGCGGTCTTGATCGCGGTGAGGATCTGCCGCGTGATGCAGAGGTCCGCGAACGACCGGAAGGCCGCGTCGTGACCGGGCTGATAGTCGCGGATGGCCTTGTAGAGGCCGATCATGCCCTCCTGGACCACGTCCTCGCGGTCCCCGCCGACGAGGAAGTAGGTCCGCGCCTTCGCGCGAGCGAAACGGCGATAGCGCTCGAGAAGCTCGGCGACGGCGAGGTCGTCGCCATCGCGGACGAGCTCGACGAGTTCCTCGTCGGTGGCCTCGGCAACGAGCACAGCTCTTCCCACACGGATGCTCGTGACGTCGCCCACTGGTCCTCCGGCTCCATCTTCGTCTCTGTGCAGTCCAAACGAGCGACCGCCGACGCGGTGACGCGCTGGACCGTGGATTCCCCTCCGGCGAAAACCATAGCGAACCGTCGCTGGCCCGCCCGGGCCGAAGGCACCCATCCCCGTGTCAGTCGGGGGACTACGTGTCGCGCAGATCCGAGAGACTTGTGGGGAAAACTCCCCATGTGGGCGGTCGGTTGGTCGGGGGGGACTACGTGTCGCGCAGCATCCGAGAGACTTGTGGGGCTGCGCTCGACCACTTGAGTCCCCCGAACCCCCCGGTCAGCCCGCGTCGCGGCGGCGACGCACCTCGTACAGAGCGATCGCGGCGGCTACGGAGGCGTTCAGGGAGCCGACCTTCCCCAGCATCGGCAATCTGACGAGCAGGTCACACCGCTCGGTGACGAGGCGAGAGAGCCCCCGGCCCTCGGCGCCGACGACGATCGCGACCGGCTCGGTCAGGAGCTCGCACTCGTAGAGCAGCGGTTCGGCCCCGGCAGCCAGGCCGACGGACCAGACCCGCCTGGTCGCAAGGAGCTCGAGCGCACGGGCGATGTTCGGAACCGCGGCGACCGGGAGGTGCGCGAGCGCACCGGCCGCCGCCTTCTCGACCGCCGGGGTCACGCTGGCGGTCCGCCGACGCGGCACGACGAGCCCGTGGGCACCGGCCGCCTCGGCAGTCCTGGCGATCGCACCGAGGTTGTGGGGATCGGTGATGCCGTCGAGCGCGACGAGCAGGGCCGCCTCCCCCGGCGCCGGCAGGAGATCCTCCAACTCGACGAGACGGAAGGCCTCGGCCAGGGCCACCACCCCCTGGTGGGCCACGCCGCCCGCGAGGTCGTCGAGCCGCTCGGCCGGCGAACCGTCGACCGGAACGCCGGCCTCCGCGGCGAGACGGCGGATGTCCGCGACGACGGGGCTCTCTTCGCGCTGCGGCGCGACGAGGATCCGCTCCACGCGGGTCGCCGCGCGGAGCAGCTCGCGCACGGGATGGAGTCCGGGGACGATCCGACGGTCGTCGGCGCCGGCCCGTCCGCGCGCGGATGCCACCTCCTACGCCTCAGCGGTCGGCAGGCCCGTCGCCCCGTCGGACCTGGGCTGCTCCTGCTGGTCCCCGTCGCGACCGCGGTGGACCGCTGCGTACCAACGGGCGCCGTCCGGCCGGTCCTCGACCACGATGCCGGCGGCGCTCAGCGCGTCGCGGAGGGCGTCGGCGGTCGCGAAGTCCCGCTCCTCTCGGGCGGCGGCGCGGCGAGAGAGGAGATCCTCGACGAGCGGGGCGACCCGGTCTGCGAGCCGTTCTGCGGGCGCAAGCTCGTCGGAGATGCCGAGACCGAGAACGCCGTCGCCGAGCGACGCGACCACCTCGGCGAGCGCGGCGACGCGCGCGGCCGCGTCCTCGTCCCTGCGTTCCGCATCCGGCAGCGCCTCGTTGCCGTCCGCGACCGCGTCGTAGAGCACCGCGAGCGCGCCAGCCAGGTTGAGGTCGTCGTCGAGCGTCTCCTCGAAGGCGGCCGTCTGTTGGGCGACGACATCGGCGTCGGGGTCGGCGTCGAACCTGCGGCCGTTGCGGACGAACGTGACGAGGCGGTCGAAGGCGGCGACGTGCTCGTCGAGCAGAGCCTCCGAGAACTGGAGCGGGCTGCGGTACGAGGCGCTCGCATACCAGAGCCGCATCGGACCGCGCCCCCAGCGTGCGAGCGCCTCCTGGATCGAGACGACGTTGCCGATGCTCTTCGACATCTTCGTCTCGGCCAGCTCGACCATCCCGTTGTGCATCCAGAAGCGGGCGAACTCCGGCCCGTGGGCGGCTTCGTGCTGGGCGATCTCGTTCTCGTGGTGGGGGAAGATGAGGTCGAGGCCGCCCCCGTGGAGGTCGAAGCCGTGGCCGAGGTGCTTGGCGGCCATCGCGGAGCACTCGATGTGCCATCCGGGGCGTCCCGGGCCCCACGGCGAGGGCCAAGACGGCTCGCCCGGCTTCGCCGCCTTCCACAGCGCGAAGTCGATCGGATCCTCCTTCGCGACCGCCGGGACGTCGGCTGGCTGGGCGGCATCCTCCAGCCGCCGCCCCGAGAGCTTCCCGTACCCGTCGAACGTGCGCACCCGGAAGAGGACGTTGCCTTCCGACTCGTAGGCGTTGCCCTTCTCGATGAGGTCGGCGATGAGCTCCTGCATCTCGAGGATGTGCGCGGTGGCGTGTGGCTGCATGTCCGGGGGCAGGACGCCGAGTGCGTCCATGTCGCCGTTCCAGGCGCGCGTGTAGCGGTCGGCGATCTCGAACGCGCTGACCCCCTCCTCGTTCGCGCGACTGATGATCTTGTCGTCCATATCGGTGATGTTCATCACGACGGTGACGTCGGCGCCGCGATGGCGCAGGTAGCGGACGAGGACGTCGAAGACGACCGCCATCCGGGCGTGCCCGACGTGCGCCGCTCCGTACACGGTCGGGCCACAGACGTAGATCGCGGCCTTGCCGGGCTCGCGTGGGTCGAAGTCGACCTTCTCACGACGGAGTGTGTCGTAGATCACAAGGGGCATGGGCGGCTGCGTCCCTGGTCGGCACGTGGCTGCCGAGCGTACTGAGCGTCTCCGCCGCTCAGCGACCCGCTCTCTCCTCCCTCTCCACCAAGCAAGTCGCCCAGCAAGCGATGCCCTCGCCCCGTCCGACCGCACCGAGGCCGTCGGTGCTGGTGATCTTCACCGAGACATCCCCCTCCTCGAGGCCGAGGGCGACCGCGAGGCTCGCCGCCATCGCGTCCCGGTGCTCCGCAAGGCGTGGCCGCTGGGCAACGACGGTGAGGTCGACGTTCACCAGGGCGAGCGCGCGGTCCGTGAGCTCGGACACGACCGCGCTCAGGAGGGCGAGCGACTCGACACCCTCGAGCGCGGGATCGTCGGCCCCGAAGCGGCTCCCGAGATCGCCCCGACCCGCGGCGCCGAGGAGCGCGTCGATCACGGCGTGGGAGACGACGTCGGCGTCCGAGTGGCCGGCGAGACCGGGCGATCCCGGGATTCGCACACCGGCCAGGACGAGCGGTCGCTCGGGGTTCTCGCTGAACGCATGCGCGTCCAGCCCGCTGCCGACGCGAACAGTCATGCTCCCAGCACCCTGGTCCCTTCGACCACCGAGGCGACGAGGACCAGGTCCTCGGGACAGGTGACCTTCACGTCCCGAGGGTCCCCGCGGACGAGCACGATGCGGCCGCCCACCGCGCCCGCCTCCCGCAGCCGCTCGACGAGGGCCAGGTCGTCGGTGGCGTCGGCACGGCGTCCCGCGAGGGCGTCGACGAGGATGTCGCGTCGGACGACCTGGGGGGTGTGCACCGCCCAGAGGTCCGACCGATCCACGGTCTCGACGACGTCTCCGTCGGGGCCGACCCGCTTCAGCGTGTCCGCGACAGCCAGGCCGGGGGCGGCGGCGACGACGTCGCCCCTGACGGCATCGATGGCCCGCGCGACGACGGCGGGAGGCACCAGCGGCCTCGCGGCGTCGTGGACAGCCACCACCTCGACATCGGGCGAGAGGGCAGCGACTCCGGCGGCGACGCTCTCCGTCCGCGTCGCCCCGCCCGGGACGAGCACTGCCGTGTCGCCGGCGATCGCCCGGAACGCCTCCTCCTCGCCGGGGGGATGCACGACGACGACCTCGGTGACGGCTGGCACCGCCCGGAGGCTCGTCAGGGCGAGCTCGAGGAGCGTCCTGCCGGCCACCTCGACGAGGGCCTTCGGCGTGCCGTCGGAGCCGCCGGCGAGACGCTCTCCCACCCCGGCGGCGACGACGACCGCCGCCGTCCGCGGGGTGTCGCTCATCCCGCGTCCCCGGCCAGGTTCGCGAACACCATCCGTCCGCTGCGGGTCTGGAGCAGTGACGTGACTTCGATGGACACGGTGCTACCGACCCTGTCCGCTGCCTTCTCGATGACCACCATGGTCCCGTCGGGCAGGTACCCCACGCCCTGGCCCGCCTCGCGGCCCTCCTTCGTCACCGACAGGTCGAAGCGGTCTCCCGGAAGCACCGGCGGACGCAACGCCTCCGCGAGGGCATGCAGGTTCAGGACGCGCACGCCGCTGATCTCCGCCACGCGAGCGAGGTTCGAGTCGACGGTGACGAGCTGCGCCCCACGGGTCCGGGCGAGCTCCGCGAGCTTCGCGTCCACGTCGACGAGTTCGGGCACGTCCTCGTCGGTCACCTCCAGGCCGACGATGGCCTCCTCCTGCATGACGCGGAGGGTTTCGAGTCCACGCCGGCCGGCGTGGCGCTTGCGGGAGTCGTCGAGATCTGCGAGGGACTGCAGCTCGACCAGGACAAAGCGAGGGACGACGAGCGTGCCGTCGAGGAAGCCGGCACGTGCCACCTGGACGATGCGGCCGTCGATCAGCGCCGAGGTGTCGACGAGCTTCGCCCGGCTCCCCCGGGTCGGGGCCGTCACCTCGAGGCGGCCGCGCGCCCCGAGGAAGCGGAGGAGGTCGCCGCCGCGGGCGGCGCCGAGCCGGCCACCCAGGTAGGCGAGCACCACGACCGCCACCATGGCGAGGGGGACCGTGATGACCTTCGCCGGCAACAGGAGAACCGGCCAGGTGAGGACGAGGCTGATCAAGCCACCCAGGGCCGCGCCGAGGACGCTCGCGACGAGAACCGCCGCCTCGACGCTCCGCAGCCGCTCCTCGGCGATGTCGACGCCGGCGAGGAAGCTGCGTCCGCCGATGCCCCCGATGACGTAGCCGAACAGCGCGCCCAGCATCGAGCTGACGAAGCGCACGAAGATCGGGTCGGAGTCCTCGAAGAACGCCGAGATGTCCGGCCCGAGGGTGAAGCCGACCGCGGTGAGGAGCAGGACGATCGCGAGCCGTACGAGCTCGACCACGACAAGGCCCCGGGGGCCTCGCTCCGCCATGGTGGAACCTTCCCCTGCCGCGGGACGGGGGGAGGCTACAGCCGGAGGACTAGCCGTGGGCCTCCGCGAGGGTCTTGTTCACGAGCTCCTCGGCCTTCTCTTCGTCCTTCTTGATGGCCACAGCGAGCTCGGAGAGCAGGATCTGCTTCGCCTTCGTGAGCATGCGCTTCTCGCCGGCGGAAAGGCCCTTGTCGGCGTCGCGCGTGCAGAGGTTCCGCACGACCTCGGCGACCTGGTAGATGTCGCCGGAGCGGAGCTTCTCGTAGTTGGCCTTGAAGCGGCGGGACCAGTTGCCGACCTGCTTGCCCTCGGGCGAGCGGAGGATGTCGAGGACCCGCTCGACCTCCTTCTTCGTCACGACGCTGCGGACGCCGCACTCCTCGAGGGCATCCGACGGCACCATGACGGTGAGGTCGCCGTAGGTGAGGCGCAGCACGAAGTAGTCGCGCACCTCCCCCTTGAGTTCTCGCTTCTCCTTCTTCTCGATGACGGCGGCGCCGTGGTGCGGGTAGATGACGGTGTCGCCGACATTGAAGGCCATGGACGAACTCCTCAGGTCGTACGCGAGCCGGTCGAGGCTCGGTCGTGCATGTGCGCTCACCCGGCAGCGCCGGGTCCGTCCCTGCCCCGTCGTGGGCGACGACCCATGAGGGAGTTGGTCCCGTCCCCCGTCCGACGGTGGTGAGGCGACGGTGGTCGTTGGGCCAGGATACCACGCCGCGTCGAGGGCCCTCAACCGAAACGTGGAGTTTCCCCAGGTCAGAGCCACCCTGCGTGGTCGAGATGTTGCCGTGCGGCATATCCCGGGCTCCCGAACCGCCTCAGACGTAGCGCTCGAGCAGGGAGGACTCCGCAAGGCGGGCGAGACCGTCCTTGATCGACCGCGCCCTGGCCTCACCGACACCCTCGACGTCGTCGAGATCCTCGAGGCTCGCCCCCATGACGCCCTGCAGGCTCCCGAAGCGCTTCACGAGGTTCTCGATCACCGGGTCGGGCAGGCGCGGAATCTTCGACAGGAGCCGGTAGCCGCGGGGCGCGACCGGTCGGTCGAGCTGGTCGGCGTCGTGGGCGAGCGCCTTCGCGATGCGATCGAGGTCGAGCGCCTCCTCGCTGGTGAGCTCCGAGAGGCTGTTGAGGACCGTCTCGAGCCTGCGGCGGCGGTCGGCGAGATAGTCGCGGACGACGAGCGCGCGCTCCTCCTGGACATGGGGCATGAGCTCGTCGAGCTGCAGCTCGATGAGACGCCCCTCTCGGCCGAGCTCGACGATGTAGCCCTCGATCTCCTCGGCGATCCGAACGACCATCTCCGCCCGCCGCAGGACCTGCACCACGTCCCGCACGGTGACGTTGTCCTCGATCTCGAGGGCCGACAGCGAGGCGGAGCCCTCGTCGAGGCGGGCGCGGTACCGCTCGAGGGTGGCGAGCGCCTGGTTCGCCCGGAACAGCAGCGAGGAGACGTCCTCGAGGACGGTCTTGCCGCTGTCGAGGTACAGGGTGACGATCCGCATCGACTCCGAGACGGAGATCACGGGCTTCTTGGTCTGCCTCGCCACGCGCTCGGCGGAGCGGTGGCGCATCCCGGTCTCGTCGGTCGGGATCTGGGAGTTCGGGACGAGGTGGACGTTCGCGCGGAGGATCCGGTCGCCCTCGTTGGACAGGATGATCGCGCCGTCCATCTTCGCGAGCTCGGAGAGACGCTGGGCGGTGCAGTTGATCTCCATCGCGAACCCGCCGGAGGAGACCTCGGCCACCGAGTCGTCCATGCCGACGACGATGAGGGCGCCCCGGGCGCTCAGGATGATGCGCTGCACCGCGTCACGGAGCACAGTGCCCGGGGCGAGCTTGGCGAGAACCGGTCGGAAGACCTGGTCGCTCCGACCGTCCTCCACCGTGCGGCCTCCGCTCGCTCTCGGACGGGAGCCTATACGAGGGCCCAACGGGTTCCCTGGACGTCGCTCACGAACGTGCAGGTCAGGCGACCGCAGAGACAGCCGACGGTTCCAACGCGGCCGCGATCGCCGCGGACAGGTCGCGCACGCGATGGAGCCGCAACCCGTGGTCGTCCCCGTCGTAGCCGGCCGCGACGAGCGCCCGCCCGTAGCCGAGCCGAGCCGCCTCCGCGAGCCGGGCCGAGAGACGGGGGACGACCCGGACCTCGCCCGCGAGCCCGACCTCACCGAGTGCGACCAGCGATCCCGGCACGGGGCGGCCTGCCCTCGCCGACGCAATGGCGAGGCACACGGCGAGGTCGGCGGCGGGCTCCCGCAGGCGCACTCCACCGACCGCGCTGGCGAACAGGTCCTGATCCGCCAGAGCAACCCCCGCCCTGCGCTCGAGCACCGCGACGAGGAGGGGGAGACGGCCGTTGTCGAGACCTGTCGCCTGCCGTCGTGGCAGCTTGAGCGAGGACTTGGCGGTGAGCGCCTGGACCTCGACGACGAGCGGCCGCGGGCCCTCGACGGTGACGGTCACCGCGACTCCGCTCGCATCCCCCTCGTGCTCGGCCAGGAAGAGCCGGGACGGGTCCGTCACCTCCGCGAGGCCGTGTGAGGTCATCTCGAAGCACCCGACCTCTCCCACCGCGCCGAAACGGTTCTTCACCGCTCGCACGAGGCGGAGTGCGTGGTGGCGGTCGCCCTCGACCGACAGGACCACGTCGACGAGGTGCTCGAGCACGCGGGGGCCGGCAAGGGTGCCCTCCTTCGTGACGTGTCCGACGACGACGACGGCGCAGCCCGTCGCCTTCGCGCAGCGGGCGAGCGCGGCCGCGCACTCGCGCACCTGCGCGACCGACCCCGGCGACGAGGACACCGACGTGTCGGAGATGGTCTGGATCGAGTCGACGATCACGACGTCGGGCTCGTGCGACTCGACCAGGCTCAGGACCCCGGACAGCGACGTCTCTGCGCCCACTAGCAGGCGGTCGGCGAGGGCGCCGAGTCGGTCGGCGCGGAGACGGATCTGGCCGGGCGACTCCTCTCCCGAGAGGTAGAGGACGGTCCGCCCGGAGGCGGCGACGTGCTGGGCGGCCTGGAGGAGCAGCGTCGACTTGCCGACGCCGGGCTCGCCTCCCAGGAGGGCCACGACGCCGGGCACGAGCCCGCCGCCGAGTACCCGGTCGAGCTCGCCGATGCCGGTCGTCGTCCGCTCGGCGTCCGCGAGCGGGACCTCCCCGAGCGGACGGGCGTCGACCCTCGCCGGGCCAGGGCGGTGACCCTGGGGTCCAGCGGACTCCCGCTCCTCGCCCATCGTCCCCCAGGAGCCGCACGCCGGACAGCGTCCCACCCAGCGCGGCTCCTCGTGACCGCACTCCGAGCAGCGTGAGCTCGTCCGCGCCTTCGCCATCGGCCGCCTCCGTCGGTTCGTCGTCGCGCGACGGTACGCGGGGGGTGCGACAGGCCCGCCAGGCGGGTCGGTTCAACGAGGGTCAGCGAGAGCGGAGCGTGACGCGGACGCCATGGAGCGGCCGCTG
>JBOHEE010000412.1:0-1592 GCA_050700895.1 Nitriliruptorales bacterium
CTGCGGGACGGCCCGCCGCGGGCGGCGGCCCACCATGAGGGCGACGGAGAGCACGACGACCGTGCTCGCAGCCAGGGTCGCCGATCCGACCCGCTCGCCGAGGACGGCCCAGCCGAGCACCAGGGCCACGACCGGGTTCACGTACGCGTACGTGGCGACGATCGACGACGGGACCGCGGTCAGGAGCCACGTGTAGGCGGTGAACCCGACGAGGGAGCCGACCACGACGAGGTAGGCGAACGCGAGGAGCGGCCGCCAGCCGAAGGCGGCCGGGTCCAGGCGGGCGAACTCCCCACTGGCTCCGGAGAGCACGAGGAAGATGCTCGCGGCCGCGAGCATCTGCATGCTGGTCGCGACGCGCTGCCGCCCCGGCAGCGGCGCCTCCCGCGAGTAGAGCGAGCCGGCCGCCCATGCGAGGCCTCCGAGCACGACGAGGACCGACGCCCACAGCGGCCCGGTCCCTCCTCCGGACGGGCTGACGAGGAAGCCGACCGCAGCGAAACCGACGAGCATGCCCGCGACCGAGGTGCGGCGCATGCGCTGGCCGTAGCGCCACCGGTCGAGCACCGCCATCCACAGCGGAACGGACGCGCTGAGCAGTGCCGTGAGGCCGGTGTCGATGAACTGCGTCGCGATCACCACGCTGCCGAGGCCGCCGACGAGCATGAGGCCGCCGGACGTGTAGGCGGCGCGCCACTCGTGTCGGGCGGGGCGGGAGACCGGAGCCCGGAACGCCGCCCAGACGAACAGGACTGTCCCCGCCAGGAGGAAGCGGGTCGCACCGAGGAAGAACGGCGGGAAGGCCTCGAGCGCGATCTTCACCCCGAGGAAGGTCGAGCCCCAGATGAGGTAGATGGCGCCGAGCGCAGCGACGACGAGCCCGCGGCGGTCGGTCGACATCCTCTCCACCTCCCCTTGCTTACAAACCAATTTCGAACTATATTGGTCTGGAAAAGGTCCGCACGGTGCGGTAGATCACGGAGTATCTCTCTCTCATTCCAGACCAATCAACCGAGAATGGTCTCCCAATGGCGGACCAACTGAGTCCCGGATCCCTCGACCGGCTCCTCGCCGGCTGGACGGCGGCCAGCGGTCCCCTCTATCGGCGGCTCGCGGCCGCGCTCCGGCTCGCGATCCAGGAGGGCCGCCTCGCCGGCGGCGCGGTCCTTCCGCCCGAGCGCCGCCTCGCGGACGAGCTGAACGTCAGCCGGTCGACCGTCGTCGCGGCCCTGGAGGAGCTCAAGGACGAAGGGCTGCTCGCGGCGCAGCAGGGCAGCGGGACCTGGGTGCGCCGACGGCGGTACGCCTCCGACGGACGGCGCGAGCTCGTCGAGGACCTCGAGGACCACGCCATCGTCCGCAACCTCGACGGACCGACCGGGGGCGGGATCAGCCTGACGACGGCGACGGTCGACTGCGCGCCCGAGGTGCGACGCGCACACCTCGACCTCGACGAGCCCACGCTCGAGCGCTGGACGCGAGGCCACGGCTACCTCCCGCTCGGCGTGCAGCTACTGCGCGAGGCCGTCGCCGAGCGGCTCACCGGCCGCGGGCTGCCGACGCGACCCGACCAGGTGCTCGTCACCACCGGC
>JBOHEE010000413.1:0-3635 GCA_050700895.1 Nitriliruptorales bacterium
CGTCAGCGCGGTGGCCGCGAGGAAGCGTCGGCGATCGATCCATGCTGAGCTGTCGATCACGGGACCCTCCTGATCCGGCGGCGGACGAGGGCGAACACCGCGGCGGCGGTGGCGAACCAGACCAGCACCGCGGTGCTCCGCACCGCGAGGCCCCAGGCCCCGACGCCTCCGCCGGGCGGCGGCGGCGGCGGTGGCCGTGCGAGCGGAACCGGACGGGGAGGACGTTCGGGGACCTCGTCCGACTCGCCCAGGCCCGCCTCACCCGGCTCGGTCCCCACGTCCGTCGGCTCAGTCGGCGTCGGCAACGTCGCCCCCGGGGATGGCGTCGGCTCCCCCGCCTCCTGCTCACCCGAAGGGGGGGATGCGGTGGCCGGCCGGTCCGGCGTCGTCTCGTCGGGTTCGGGCTCCGGCTCGGGCGACGGCTCGGGCTCCGGCGACGGCTTGGGCTCGGGCTCGGGCTCCGGTTCCGGTTCGTCGTCGGGGCTCGGCGACTCCTCGGGGGGATCCTCGTCGCCGCAGAAGGGCGGACCCGGACAGTGGGTCGGGACCTCGAAGTCGGGCTCGGGCCCGGGCAGGCGCCCCTCCGCCCGGACCGGCAGGAAGGCGTGCAGGAGCACGGTCACCGCCACGGCAACAAGCGACGCCAGCGCGGCGACCGACAGAACCGACTCGGATGTGCGTCCCATCCACCGCGATCTTCGCGACCAGGCGACCGTACCCCTGCCGTGTCGAGGCGTGCACGGCCCTTGCCCTGCCGGGACTCGGAGGCGGGCCGCCCGACGTCGGCACACGACCGGCAAGTCGAGCCGCACGCCGCGTGGATACCCACCCAGGGTCCGACCGGAAACGCAGGAACCGCGGGCGCCCGCGGCGAAGACAGGAACAACCGATCCGGCGTGCGAGCCCGGCCGGGGCAACGGCGCCGCCGTCCAGTGGGACAGGCCAGTGGCCGTGGCCGCCCCACGACGACACCGACATCGGCCGGGGCGACCGCGCCGCCGTCCAGTGGGACAGACCATGACAGAAGCGACGCCTGACGCCACCGACCGCGACCGCCTGTTGCGTCGACGGCGCCTGCGGCACGTGGGCCTGTTGGGCGTCGGGCTGGTCGTGCTCGTCGTGGGGTTGGTCCAGATCACGTCCCGCGGCGCGGAGAGCGTCACCCGCAGCGCCGCGGAGGTCGAGACCGCCACACGCGAGGCCGGATGCGCCGCTCAGGACGTGCCGGCGTTCCCGCCGCAACACATCATCAGCGAGAGCGACGCCACACCCGCGGACGAGCTGTACCCGGTCCGCCCTCCCCACTCCGGACCGCACTTCCGCCGGCCCGTGACCCCGGTGGGCGCGTTCGAAGAGCCGGTGGACGAGCGGGCGGCCCTCCAGAACATGGAGCGCGGGGCGGTCGTCCTCTGGTTCGACCCCGACGCGATCGACGAGTCCGATCGCCGGTCGATCGCCGACTACGTCGAGCGGCGCAACGAGATGGGCTTCGCGCAGGGTTCGCGCGGCGGGGCGGGCCTCATCGCCGCCCCCTACCCTGACGGCCTCGCCTCCGGGAAGGCGCTCGCGCTGCGCACCTGGCACGTTGCGGTCGACTGCGACCGGTTCGACCCGGTCGCCGTCGACGGCTTCCTCGCACAGAACTTCGGCGCGCACGGTCCCGCCCCGAACGCCGACATCGCCGGCTACCCCGAGGACGCCCTGCGGGTCGTGGACAGCGGCTGAGGTGGGCCCGCCCACGGTCCTCGCGCACGGCCTCTCCGTCCAGGGGGAGGTGCCCGTGCCGATCTGGTGGGTCGCGATCGCGGCCGCTGCGGTGCTCGTCCTGTCCTTCCTGATCCTCGGTAGGACCTGGCAGGAGTCCCGCCTCGAGGACGGCGGCTGGGGGCGGCGGCTGTCGCGCCGGATCGACCGGACCCTGGGTGGGTTGGAGTGGCCGGCCCGGGTGCTCGGGGTCGTGATCGCAGTGACGGTGTGGGCCGCGGCACTCTTCGGTCCGCTGTTCGCCATCGAGAACGTCGCGCCTTTCGCGGTCTACATCGCCTTCTGGGTCGGCGGCATCATCGTGAGCGCGGTCGTCGGCGACGTCTGGGCGGTCCTGAGCCCCTTCGAGACCGCCGTGCGCCTGGTCAACCGCGGGCGGACGGTCGACCGGACGCCGGTGCCCGAGCTGGGCCTGTGGCCCGCGGCGGTGCTGCTGTTCGGGTTCGCATGGCTCGAGCTCGTCCATCCAAGCGCAACCGACCCGCGCACGATCGGCATCGCGATCACCGTCTACGCGATGGTGATCGCGGTCGGCGCCACCTGGTGGGGCCAGTCCTGGGTCTGGAGCGCCGAGGCGTTCGGCGCCCTGTTCCGGCTGCTCGCCGCGATGGCGCCCCTTCACCGCGACGACGAGGGACGGCTGCGGTTGCGACCACCGTTCGTCGGTCTCGCCCGCGTACCGCCCGACCGCGGCACTGCGGCGCTGGTCATCGTGGCCCTGGGCACGACCACGTTCGACGGCGTCACGCGCCTCCCCTTCTGGACCGAGCTGGCCGCCCGACGCACCGGCTGGGCGATGGTCCCGATCGCGACGCTCGTGATGCTCGCCGTGGTCCTCGTCATGGGCGGGATCTTTCTCGCGGCGATCGGCTATGCCGCCCGCCGGACCGACCGTCCCGCAGACCGGCTCGCCGAGGACTTCGCCCACTCGCTCGTGCCGATCGTGTTCGCCTACGCCGTCGCGCACTACTTCTCCCTGCTGGTCCTCGAGGGGCAGCGGACCTACATCCTCGGCTCCGACCCGTTCGGGCGCGGCTGGGACCTGTTCGGCACCGCCTCGTGGATGGTCAGCTACGAGATCGTCTCCACCGCGCTCATCGGCGCGATCCAGGTCGCCGCGATCGTCGTCGGGCACCTCGCCGGGGTCGTGCTCGCGCACGACCGCGCGGTCGCGCTGCTCGAACCCAAGCTCGCCGTAGCCAGCCAGCGTCGCCTTCTGGATGCGATGGTCGCCTACACCGTCAGCGGGCTCGTCCTGCTCCTAGGCTGACCCTCATGACGCCGACTGTCCTCGCCCACGGGAGCGGCATCCTCGCCCACCAGAGCGGCTGGGACGAGATCGCGTTCTTCGTCCTTCCGGTCCTGGCGATCTACCTCGCGATCCGCTTGGTGAAGGCGCGGCACGGCGACGAGGACGAGACCGCCCCCGACACCGCCGACTCCGACCGCCCTCCGGACTGAACCGGTCCGCCCTGTCAACCCCCCTCCGCGGCCTCGCCCGTTGGCTCCGGCGTCCGCAATGCCTGCGCAGCGAGGCGCCCGACGACACCGACCAGAAGTCCCGCGCCGACGGCGACCAGGGTCCGGGTCAGGGTCGCAGGGAGGGCGGTGGGAAGCACCGGCAGCCACAGGGCCGCCCAGCGCAGGACGATCCACGCGCCGACGAGCACCCCGGCGAGCACGAGCATCGTCCGTGCCCGGTCCGGTCGCGGCATGGCGACGCCGACGGCCGCGAGCACGAGGGCGACTCCCGGCGGTCCCCAGTTCGCCCACTCGCCCGCGATCCCCGAGGGCTGGACGGCCGCCTCGCCGAAGGCCGCGGCGACCACCGCGGCGATCCGCACGATCCGGCTCATCTCGTCCTGTTCCCT
>JBOHEE010000414.1:0-17049 GCA_050700895.1 Nitriliruptorales bacterium
AGCTCGAGGTCGCGAGGAGCGCATCCGACGCGCTGCCGACGTCCGAGAGCCGGCAATGAGGACCGAGCCGGGGCCCCTCGACGCCGTCCGAGTGCGGGTGCCGGCGAAGGTCAACCTCTTCCTGGCCGTGCGTGGTCGCCGCGACGACGGGATGCACGAGCTGGTCTCGATCATGCAGACGGTGGGCCTTCGCGACGAGCTCACCGCGGCGTTCTCGGGCTCGCGCTCCGCACGTTTCCATCCGGCGTCGCGCAAGACGATGAAGGTGGTCCTCGAGGAACCGGGCGAGGGTGCCCCCGACGGTGAGCAGAACCTCGCCGTCCAGGCGGCGGCGCTCCTCGCCGAGCAGGTCGGGATCGACGCCGCGCCGGGGGACGCGAGGACGCCGAACGGGCCGGCCACGATCCTCCACCTCACGAAGCGGATCCCGGTCGCGGCGGGGATGGCAGGCGGCTCCGCGGACGCCGCCGCCGCACTCGTCGCGCTGAACCGGCTCTGGAACTGCGAGCAGGGGCGCGACGCCTTGCGGGAGGTGGCCGGGCGGCTCGGCGCCGACGTTCCCTTCTGCGTCACCGGCGGGACCGCGCTCGCGACCGGCACGGGGATAGCGACCGCCCAGGTCCTCTGCCGGGGCGTCTTCCACTGGACCGTCGGGATCAGCGCCGAGCCGCTGTCGACCGCCGACGTCTACCGGGCCTGGGACGAGCTCTTCTCGCCGAGCGAGGTCGAGCCGGACATCGTTCTCCAGGCGCTGCGCACCGGCGACGTCGAGGCGCTCGGCGCGGGGCTGCACAACGACCTCGAGGGGGCGACGTTCCACCTGCGGCCCGAGCTCGAGGTGGCACGCGACGCGATGCTCGCCGCCGGCGCCCTCGGCGTCATCGTGAGCGGATCCGGCCCGACGCTGGTCGCGCTCGCCGAGGACGGCGACCGCGCCGAGGCGATCTCGCGCGCGACCGCCGAGCATTTCGCGCGCACCGAAGTGGCGAGCTCACCGGCCGGGGGACCCGAACTCCTCCCCGCCTGAGCTGGACCTCGATGCTTGCCCACTGGGGCAGGCGCGCGGTCCCCGCGCCTCCGACGGTCTACCCTCGGCGGCGGTGGGAGGTGGTGTAATCGGCAACACCCCGGCCTTTGGAGCCGGTGTTCAGGGTTCGAGCCCCTGCCTCCCAGCTTGCAGAACCGCAGAATTGACCCCCCATGAAGCGTTCTGGCCCGTCTTCCGTTCTCGGTGACAACATCGCGACAACGCAAGAACGGGCTCAGCCGCCGAGGATGACGCCCGCGACGGTGTCGGCGGCCTTCCCATCAACCTCGGGCAGCGCCTCTGATGGGCACGATCGGATTCCGAACCGTCGGGATGTTCGCCGTGGGTTCGGTCCTACGCGCTCGGTCGTCCCGGAGCCGCGCGCACGTTGCGCGGAAGCCCTCGATGCGAGCCATGTGTTCGGACTGGCTGAGCTGTTGCGTAGTCGTTGTAGACGTCGTAATGTAGACGTCGTAGACGTAAGCGGGGAGGATCCGGCATGTCGCTGAACACGGTGATGGAGCAGTTGCGGGCACGCGCGGAGTCGGATCCGGCCTTTGCGGACACGCTGCACCATCTCGTGGAGTCCGACCTTGGGGACCCGTTTGCGGTCGCGCCCGACGATCTGCGCGAGTTCGCCCATCAGGTCAACCGGGGACGCCAGGCCGAGCGAATCGAGGAGCTCCGGGCGCGGAGCCTGACGACGTCGGAGGTCGTCGGCCTGCTCGCGTCCGTCTCCGACCGTAAGGGCGTAGACCGGCGGCGTCACCGCGGCACGCTTCTCGGCATCCGCGACGGCAACCGCACCTTGCATCCTGACTGGCAGTTCGACCGTCGTCGGCGCGAGACGCACGAGGGCCTCGCGGAGGTCCTTGAGGCGCTGCAGGAGGTCGCTGGGGACGATCTGGACGCGGACGCGATCGCCGTCGTGCCGCGTGCCGAGGCTGGCGGGGCCAGCGTTGCCGATCTCCTCGCCGACGGCGATGTCGCCAGCGCGGTAGGCCTCGTCCATCTCGCGGGCGACCAGTCCTGAGCCGGTTCCCCGATCGGCGGCCGGCCGGGCTGCGCCTCGCGCCGACCAGCCGGGTCTGGTGGCGGATCGACGCGAGCGACCCGTCGGACTGGCAGTGGCCGGGATTCTCCCGGCCGCTTCACCGCTTCGACCCCCAGTCGGGTCGATTTCGTATGCGCTACGCCGCCAATGATCCCGTCGCTGCCGTGCGGGAACGGTTCCCGGCCCGCCGAATCCCGCCGTCCGCGGTGACGCTCCGGCTCGTCCGCCTCGGAGGGCCCCCTACCGCTCTGCATCTGACCCATCGGGTGAATCTGGACGCGCTTGGCTTGGACGATGTCAACACGGCGCGGCTGGACCGTCCACTGCCCGGTCTCGGTGACCCGCTCCTCGCGGTCGGCCAACAGTTCGCCGACGCCGTCTACGACTGGTGGGACGGCGTCTCCTCACCGATCGTGTACCGGACGCGGACCCTCCTGGCGGCCCGGAGCATGGCCTTCACCCGGGCGTGTACCTGGGAGTCCGTGACGACGAGACGGCTCCGCGACGCGAACACGCTGATGGTCGGGCTCGTGAACCACCACGGATTCGACGTGCCAGAGAGCTGGCTCTAGAACCCACGCCAGCCTCCCATCGGCACCGGCCGGTCTTGCCGGCCTGCCCTACGAGTCGCTTCTTGAGGAGTCCCGCGTGTCGGTCGGGTGCGGCCGTTTCGAAACCCATGAGGCTGTGCGGCGGGCCATACCGTATCCGCGCCCATCCTCCCACTGGCTGAGACCCAGGCACCAAGTCAACTTGCTATTCTACGCCGACAAGGTAACTTGCTGTGGTGGACAGCGAACCGCCGGTCGTACTGGACAGCGCTGCCCGCCACGGAGTGAGCGATGCGGATGCCCTGCACGCGTATGCCTTCGCGATCGATTCGTTCATCGTGGGCGAGGGCATGGTGATGTACATCGGGCCCGACCGCTCGGGCCTGCTGCTTGAGGTCGGTGTCGTCGACTGGCACGAGGCACTCGCCATCGTCCATGCCATGCCGGCTCGACCGAGGTTCCTGAGGAGGCGATGACGATGCCACGATCGATGGATGAACTGATCGCCCGCGCCGAAGAGCTGGCGGACGTGTTCGAGGAGTACGAGCCCAGCGATGCGGATCGTGGCGAGCCTGCGCTGATGGCGCTGCGTCGGGTCGCCTACCGGCGGGCGCTGCTGGAGCGTGAACTCCTCGAAGCGGTACGCAAGGCCCGCGAGGCTGGCGCGTCGTGGGCGAAGATCGGTCGAGAGCTGGGAACATCCGGAGAAGCCGCGCGTCAGCGCTATGCGGACACGGTCGAGGTCTGATCGCTCCGACGAACACCCATCGCCCCGGACCACGCGCGGAGCCGGAAACCCCGACCGTGAGCGAGCCGTATCGCTCCGACCGCTGGAGCCCAGGCGACGAGCGTGCTTGTGGAGGCGCTCGGCGCACGGGGGGCGGCGTGGCTTCGGGGTTGCTTGGCGATCGTGTCGAGGCGGTCCTGCCCCGCGTACCCCGGAGCGGCTCTCTCAACTCAACTTGAAAACGGCTCGTGACAACATCGTGACAACGCACTGGCCGATACAGTCGGGCACGAGACGCTACCAGGTGTAATGACGCCCATGTGTTTCCGCAGTTCAGAGGCACATGGCGACATCGAGGGGCACCGGCGGGTACGCGTCTTGCAGGGTTCGAGCCCCTGTCTCCCAGCTGCCGATCGCCTCACGCAGGGAGCCTCAACGTGACGGATCGACGCAACACGGCCGCAGTGGTCCTCGCCGCAGGGCTCGGGACCCGCTTCCGGTCCGAGCAGGCGAAGGTCATGCACCGCGTCGCCGGACGGACGCTCCTCCGCCACGTCCTCGAGGCGGTCCGCCCGGTCGGGTTCGTTCAGGTCGTGGTCGTGGTCGGCCACCAGGCCGACGAGGTCACGGCCGAGGCCGGGGCTGCGGGAATCGACGGGCTCACCACCGCGATCCAGGAGGAGCAGCTCGGGACCGGCCATGCGGCGGCCCAGGCACTCGGGGCGCTCGACCCGGCGATCCGGCACGTGGTCGTCCTCCCGGGCGACACGCCGCTGCTCACCGCGAAAACCCTGGAGCTCCTCGCGGACACCGAAGCGGAGGCCGACGCGGTGCTGCTCACGACCGAGCTCGACGACCCGACCGGCTACGGACGGGTCCTGCGCGAGGACACCGGCGGGGTCGCCGCGATCGTGGAGGAGGCGGACGCGACGGAGGCCCAACGGGCCCTCACCGAGGTGGCGGTGTCGATGTACCGCTTCGACCGGGAGGCGCTCGCAGACGCCCTCGGCAAGATCGACACCGAGAACGCACAAGGCGAGCTGTACCTCACGGACGCGATCGAGGTCCTCGTGAGCCGCGGGAGCGCCGTCCGCGCCGTCCTCGCCGACCCGACCGACGTGCGCGGGGTCAACGACCGCGTCGAGCTCGCCGAGGTGGGGGCGGTCCTCCACCGCCGGGCGCTCGAGGCGCTCATGCGGGGCGGGGTCACGGTGGTGGACCCGACCGCGACCTACGTCGACGTGGGCGTGTCGGTCGGACGCGACACGGTGATCCTGCCGGGGTGCCTCCTGGAGGGTGAGACGACGATCGGCGAGGGCGCGACCATCGGGCCCTACAGCCGGCTCGCCGACGCGGTGGTGGAGGACGGGGCGACCGTCGCCCAGTCGGTGGTCCTCGGCGCGAGCGTCGGCCCGGACGTCACCGTCGGGCCCTACTCGTACCTCCGGCCCGGGACCCGCCTCGAACGGGCGGCGAAGGCAGGCGCGTTCGTCGAGATCAAGAAGTCCGTCGTGGGGGAGAGGTCGAAGGTGCCGCACCTCTCCTACGTCGGCGACGCGACGATCGGACGCGACGTGAACGTCGGGGCTGGGACCGTGACCGTCAACTACGACGGCTTCGGCAAGCACGAGACGGAGGTCGGCGACGGGGCGTTCATCGGCTCGGACACGATGCTCGTCGCCCCGGTCCGGATCGGCCGCGGCGCGGTGACCGGAGCGGGGTCGACGATCACGAAGGACGTCCCCGACGACGCGCTCGCGGTCGAGCGCAGCGAGCAGCGGACGCTCGAGGGCAGGGCCCGGGCGCGGCGGGAACGGCACGAACGGCGCGATCCGGGCGCAGGTACTCGGTAGGCTCGAAGACGTCGACGGACCGTCCCCCACCCACCCGGGAAGTCACGGCGCATGGAAGTCGTCACCAAGAAGCGGATGATGATCTTCTCCGGGTCCTCGCACCCGGAGCTCGCCGGGGAGGTCGCGGACCACCTCGGGATGCGGCTCGGCGAGGTCGAGCTGCATCGCTTCGCGAACGGTGAGCTCTACTGCCGCTATCTCGAGTCGGTCCGTGGCGCCGACGCGTTCGTGATCCAGACCCACACGGACCACGCCTCCGACGGCATGTCGGTCAACGACCACGTCATGGAGCAGCTGGTCATGATCGACGCGCTGAAGCGCGCGTCGGCGAAGCGCATCTGCGCGGTCGCCCCGAACTTCGGCTACGCGCGTTCGGACAAGAAGACCCTCCCGCGGGAGGCGATCGGCGCCAAGCTCGTCGCCAGCCTCTTCCGGACGGCGGGGGCCGACCGGATCATGTCCGTTGACCTGCACACCGGCCAGATCCAGGGCTTCTCGGACCGCCCCTTCGACCACCTCACGGCGCTGCCGCTCCTCACCGGCTGGCTCGCGGACCACGCCGGCGACGGCGAGCGCGTGGTCGTGAGTCCCGACGCAGGGCGAGTCCGTCTCGCCGAGAAGTTCGCCGGCCATCTCGACGCGTCCATCGCGATCCTCCACAAGCGTCGGACCGCCCACAACGTGGCCGAGATGGTCGAGGTCGTCGGTGACGTCGGCGGCAAGACGGCGATCCTCGTCGACGACATGATCGACACGGCGGGGACGATCACCCAGGCGGCGAAGATCCTGCGGGAGCACGGGGCGTCGCGGGTCATCGCCTGTGCGACCCACCCGATCTTCTCGGGCCCGGCCGTCGAGCGGCTGCGGGACTCGGAGATCGAGACGGTCGTGACGACGAACACGCTGCCGATCCCCGAGGACCGCCGGCTCGACAAGCTCGTCGTCCTGTCGATCGCCCCGATCGTCGCCTCCGCCCTGAAGGCGGTCTTCGAGGACGAGTCGGTCTCGGAGATCTTCCGCGGCGAGAACGTCTAGGAGTCTGGTGCCCACCTTTGGCGCACGTCTGGCCGGTCCAGATCGCCCCTGGCTGTGTTGCGGACTCGCTTGCGTGGCGCTGCTGCGCGGCGCTCGCCGCGCCTTGCCAGATGACGATCTGTCCTCGCCCATACGCACACCACGTTGAACACCAGACTCCTAGCTAGGGCCGGTTGCCGTCGGTCCAGAGGCGTCGGTATCCTCGTTGTCCCTGGCCCGCCTTGGCGGGCCGTGTTCTGTCCAACCCCGCGGGTGGCGAGCCCCGAAGGACGCGTGAGCCATGGCTGAGCAGGTCAAGATCGTCGCCGAGTCCCGTAGCGAGGCCGGGAAGGGCCCCGCGCGGCGGCTGCGCTCCGAGGGTCGGGTTCCGGCCGTCGTCTACGGCTCCGAGGTGTCCCCGACCAAGCTCCACGTGGACGCGCTCGACCTCTACCACGCGCTCCACACGCCGGCGGGCCTCAACGTCCTCATCCGCCTCCAGGTCGACGGCGAGGAGCACCTGACGATCCCGCGCGAGGTCCAGCGCCACCCGGTGCGCGGTGACCTCGTCCACGTGGACTTCGTCGCCTTCGACCGCGAGAGCCTCATCCGCGTCGAGATCCCGGTGCACCTCGAGGGCGCCGAGGACGTCGAGTCGCCCGGCGTCGTCCAGCACGTCCTCCACACCATCCCGCTCCGGGTGAAGCCGCTCGACATCCCCGACTTCTTCACCCTCGAGATCGGGGAGATGACGATCGGCGACGTGCTCCGCGTCGAGGACATCCCGCTGCCGACCGGCGCGGAGTTCGACATCGAGACCGACCGTGCAGTCGTCTCGATCGTCGCCCCGACCGTCATCGAGGAGGAAGAGGAGGAGCTTCCCGAGGGCATCGCCGAGCTCATGGCGGGCCTCGAGGGCGAGCTCTCCGAGGAGGAGCTCGCGGAGATGCGCGAGCGCCTCGTAGCGGGCGAGGAGGAGGCGCTCGCCGAGGCGGAAGCGGCAGCCGAGGCCGCTGCCGAGGCTGCTCCCGAGGCTGGTCCGGAGGGTGCTCCCGAGGCCGCCCCCGAAGAGGGCGAGTAACCGCTGCCGCTCTTCCGGCGCGCCGCGCGCCCCGAGGTGGGCACCGATCGTTGGCTCGTCGTCGGGCTCGGCAACCCCGAGCCCGAGTACGCCGAGACGCGCCACAACGTCGGAGCGGACGTCGTTCGCGTCCTCGCGGGGCGCCACGGCCGCGAGCTGAGCCTGAACCGGCGCGTGCGCTGCGCGACGGCCGAGATCCGTGACGGTGACCTGCGGCTCGTGCTCGCGAAGCCGATCGGCTACATGAACGAGTCGGGGGGGCCGGTCCAGCAGGTGTCCGCCTGGTACAAGATGCCCGCCGAGCGGATCATCGTCGTCCACGACGACCTCGACCTCGAGGTCGGGGCGCTGCGGATCAAGTTCGGCGGGGGCAACGCCGGCCACCGCGGCTTGCGCGACATCGACCGCCGGCTCGGCACGAACGCCTACCACCGCGTGCGCGTCGGCATCGGCCGCCCCCCCGGGCGTATGGACCCCCGCGACCACGTGCTCCGTCGCTTCGACCGGCGCGAGCGCGAGGAGATCGACGTCACGCTCGAAGAGGCGGCCGACGCGGTCCTCCTGCTCGCCACCGAGGGCCTCGAGCCCGCCCAGAACCGCTACCACGCCCGCTGATCGCCGGGGGTCCAAGGCCCAAGAAGAATTCAGCCGACCTGGCTCGGCAGCCAGACCACGCCTCGCTGCAGGCGCTGCCTGGTCGTCTCGCGGCGGACGGTCGACAACCACCTGCAGCGCGCGTACACGAAGCTCGGGGTCAGGGGCCGGTCCGAGCTCGCCGACGTCCTCCGCGCCGAGGAGGAGAGACCTTCGCGCTGACCCATGCGATCGTCCTGCGGGGCCGGCAGCCAGGCGTACGACGGCTCGGGAACGCACGTGCCGTGCGCGCCCGTCCGAGACCCGCCAAACTGACGACCGAGCCGAGCCGGAGCGGCCCCGACGAGGGGGTCGCGCCCCGGGTCGGCCGAACGACGCTGTGCACGAGAGGTTGTCCAGGACGCATGACCACCGAGACCATCCCCACGATCGCGGCCGGCCCGCTCGCCGGCCTGCTCGAACGTGCCCGCGAACAGGTCGACCTCGAAGCCCCAAGCCTCCTCGGACCGCCCGGCGCCCATCCCTACCTCCTCGCGCTCCTCGCCGAACGCGCGCCGCCGCTGCTCGTGCTCGTCGACAAGATGTCGGATGCCGAGAGCGTCGCCGACGGGCTGGGGGCGTTCCTCGGCTCTGAGCGAGTGGCGGTCTTCCCCGCCTGGGAGACCCTGCCGCACGAGCGTCTCAGTCCCCAGGCCGCAACCGTCGGGCGTCGGCTCGCCGTCCTCGACCGGCTGGTTCGGCCGGAGGCCCACGCGGAGCCGCTTGCGGCGGTCGTCGCCCCGATCCGCGCCGCGCTGCAGCCGATGGATCCCAAGCTCCGCGACCGTGCCCCGCTCGTCGTCGACCGCCACCACAAGGCCGGGTTCGACCGGCTCCTCGATCTCCTCGTCGAGCTCGGTTACGACCGCACCGAGCAGGTGGCCGCGCGCGGGGAGTTCGCCGTCCGCGGCGGCATCGTGGACGTCTTCCCGGCAGCCGCCGACCACGCCTCCAGGATCGAGTTCTGGGGCGACGACGTCGAGTCCGTGCGGGAGTTCGCCGTCGGCGACCAGCGCTCGATCGGCGCGGTCGAGTACGTGCGCATCGACCCCGCGCGGGAGCTCGTCGTCGACGAGGACACCCGCCGGCGTGCTCGCGACCTCGCGCTCGCGGTGCCGACCCTCGCCGACCGGCTCCGTCAGCTCGCCGACGGGATCATGTTCGAAGGCGTCGAATCGCTCGTCACGCTGCTCCACCCGCGTCCGGCGCTGCTCCCGGAGTTCCTCCCTGACAGGTCCGGCGTCGCGGTCGTCGATCCGCTGCTCGTGCGTGACCGGGCGTCGAAGGTGCGCGAGGAGGCGGAGGCGCTCCTGGAGGTCGCCTGGGAGACCGCGGAGGGCCACCGGCCGGAGGACGCCGGCTACGTCGACCTCGAGCTGCTGCTCGGGCGGGTCCGCGGCGAGACCTGGGAGATCGCCCCGTTCGCCACGGCGCGGGGAGCGATCGCCCCCTTCGACGCGTCCGGCTGGGAGTCGTTCCGTGGCGACATGCCCACCCTCGCGATCAGGGCGCGCGCCCTCCTCGCCGACGGCCTCCGCGTCGTCGTCACGACCGCCGGGCACGGCCCCGCCCAGCGGCTCTCCGAGGTGCTCCGCGGCGAAGGCGTCTCGGCGTCGCTCGTCGAGACCGTGGGCGAAGCCGACCATCGACGGGTCGAGGTGGCCGCGAGCGGCCTCGTCGAGGGCTTCCTCGCGCCCGAGCTGGGTCTCGCCGTCATCGGCGACCGCGACGCCTTCGGCATCCGCCGCCAACGCCGCGCGAGCCGGCGCCTCGGCACGCGCTCGACCGCACGCGAGGCGGTCCTCGACCTCGAGCCGGGCGACTACGTCGTGCACCGCACCCACGGCGTCGGGCGCTACCTCGGCATGGAGACGCGCCAGGTGCCCACGCCCTCGGGAGCGCCGGCCAGCCGCGACTACGTCGTCCTCGAGTACTCGAAGGGCGACACGCTCTTCGTCCCCTCGGACCAGGTCGACGCGATCGCCCGCTACGTCGGCGCCGACCAGCCGGCGATCATGCGGCTCGGCGGCGCCGAGTGGGAGCGCGCGAAGCGGAAGGTGCGCGGCGAGGTCCGCGAGATCGCCGCAGAGCTCATCCGCCTCTACACCGCCCGCATGCACGCGCCTGGCACCTCCTTCTCGATGGACAGCGAGTGGCAGCGCGAACTCGAGGACGCCTTCGAGCACATGGAGACGCCCGACCAGGCGGTCGTGATCGACGAGATCAAGCGCGACATGGAGACGCCGGTCCCGATGGACCGTCTGCTCTGCGGCGACGTCGGGTTCGGCAAGACCGAGGTGGCGGTGCGCGCCGCCGCGAAGGCCGTCTTCGACGGCAAGCAGGTCGCGGTGCTCGTCCCGACGACGCTCCTCGCGCAGCAGCACCACGAGACGTTCCGCGACCGCTTCGCCGGATTCCCGGTCGAGATCAGGATGCTGAGCCGTTTCGCCGGCCAGAAGAAACGGCGCGAGATCGTCGCTGGCCTCGCCGCGGGCACCGTCGACCTGGTCGTCGGCACCCATGCGCTGCTGTCGGGGCGCATCGCCTTCAAGGACCTCGGGCTCGTGATCGTGGACGAGGAGCAGCGCTTCGGTGTGACACACAAGGAGCGCCTCAAGCAGCTTCGGACGAGCGTCGACGTCCTCACGATGACCGCGACGCCGATCCCCCGGACCCTCGAGATGGCGGTTTCGGGGATCCGCGACCTGTCGGTGATCGAGACCCCGCCGGAGGACCGCCAGCCGATCCACACCGTCGTCGCCCCCTACGACGACGCCCAGGTGGCGCTCGCGCTCCGGCGCGAGCTGCTCCGCGAGGGCCAGGTCTTCCACGTCCACAACCAGGTGGACACGATCCACGGGACCGCTGCCCGCCTCCGCGAGCTCGTCCCCGACGCCCGCATCGAGGTCGCGCACGGCCAGATGCCCGAGGCCGACCTCGAGAAGGTGATGGTTCGCTTCTGGGAGCGGGACTTCGACGTGCTCGTCTGCACGACGATCATCGAGTCGGGCCTCGACGTCCCGAACGCGAACACCCTGATCGTCGAGCGCGCCGACCTCCTCGGGCTGTCGCAGCTCCACCAGCTCCGCGGGCGGGTCGGCCGCTCGTTCGAGCGCGGCTACGCGTACCTCCTCTTCCCGCCCGACGCGTCGATCACCGAGATGGCCTACGAGCGGCTCCGGACGATCGGCGAGCACACCCGGCTCGGGTCGGGGCTCTCGATCGCTCTGCGCGACCTCGAGATCCGCGGCGCCGGCAACGTCGTCGGCGCCGAGCAGTCGGGCCACGTCGCGGCGGTCGGCTTCGACACCTACACGGAGATGCTGAAGCGGGAGGTCGCCGACCTCACCGGCCGCCGGGTCGAGGAAGAGGTCGAGATCCGCCTCGAGCTCCCCGTCGACGCGCACCTGCCGGAGGACTACGTCGCCGACGAGAAGATCCGCCTCGACCTCTACCGGCGCATCGCCGCGATCCGCGACGCCGGCGGCGTGAAGGAGGTGCGCGAGGAGCTCGCCGACCGCTTCGGCCCACTGCCCCCCCCGGCGGAGCGCCTGGTCACCATTGCCGCCCTCAAGGCAGCCCTGCGCCGGTGGGGGATCACCGAGGTGGTCCTCCTGCCGTCACGCATCTTGCGGGCGAGTCCGGTCCACCTCTCCGATTCGCAGCAGGTCCGCCTCCAGCGGCTCCATCCCGACGCGCGCTGGCGGCCGACCGCGGAGACGCTCGAGGTCCCGTTGCCGCGCCGCGGCCCCGACGACCTCGTCGCCTGGGTCGCCGCCACCCTCCGCGAAGTGCTGAAGGGCACGCCCCGGGCCGGCTAGCAGATGGCGACCTTCCTCGCCCGTGTCCTCGACCTGCTCGTCGCCCAGGGCTACGCCAACCCGCCCACCTGATCCCCCCCTCTCTTGGGAGGGCACGGGGTCCTGCGGGCTGGCGAGAGGCGCTCGGAAGCCGAGGTTGCGCATCAGCTCCGGCAGGTGGCGCAGGTGCCGACGATGTCGAGGCGGTGGTGGTCGGCGGCGAAGCCGCCCTCGGCGGTGAGCTCCTCGCTGAACGCGTCGAGCACCTGCTCCAGGGGCGGCGAGAGCTCGACGTCCTCGATCGTTCCGCAGCTGCCGCACACGAGATGGTGGTGATGGCTCGTGAGGTCCTCGGCGAGCTCGTAGCACGCGGGGCTGTCGGCCGAGGTGACGAGCCGGCGGACCGCGCCGGCCTGCTCGAGGACCTGGAGGTTGCGGTAGGCGGAGCTCTGGGCGAGATCGTCCCCCAGGTCGAGGATGTCCGCCGTCGCCAACGGCCGGCCCGCCTCGGCGAGGACCTCGATGAGGTGCCGCCGTTGCGGCGTGTACCGCTGGCGGACCCGACGCAGGCGCTCGCCCACGCTCTCATGCAATGCGCCGTGGTCGGACGGGGCGGGGTTCATCGTCGTGCCTCGTGCTCGTGGTGGTGGGGGTCGTCGACGAGGACCATGCCATCGGGTGTGCGATGGACGTGCGCCCCGAACGCCGTGGCGAGCGGCTCCTCCGACAGGATCTCCGCCGGAGGTCCGTCGGCGACGAGATCGGTCGCCAGGAGCAGGACCTGGTCGGCCGCCGCGGCGTCGGCGACGTCGTGGGTGGTGAAGAGAACGGTGGTCCCGCGTCGAACCTCGTCGGCCACCGCATGGCGGATGCGCTCCTGCGAAGGCAGGTCGAGTCCCGTGGCCGCCTCGTCGAGGAGCAGCACCGACGCCTCCTGGGAGAGCCCCTGTGCCACGAGCACGCGCTGGCGTTGCCCCGTGGAGAGCTCGGCGAGCTGACGGTCGGCGAGGTCCCTGACCGCCAGACGCTCCATGGCGCGGTCCACTGCCTCGCGGTCGTCGGCCCCGAGGCGGCCGAACGGCCCGGTGACCGCGTAGCGGCCCATCACCACGGCCTCCCGCACCGTCAAGGGCACGAGGCCGTTCGGCTGGGCGGCCTGGAGGACGTAGGCGATCCGCGGGCGGACCGCGAGCGGGGACCCGCCGAGCACCTCGACCCGGCCCGAGGACGGGGGGAGGAGGCCGGCGAGGACGTCGAGCAGGGTCGACTTCCCGGCCCCGTTCGGTCCGATGATCGCGACGAGGCGGCCCGTCGGGACCGCGAAACCGACGTCGCGGAGCGCTGCCCGTCCGTCGCGACGGACGTGGAGGCTCTCGACGCGGATCGCGTGCGCTGCGTGTCCGGCACCGCTCATCACCCCGTACCGTAGCCGAGATTTGGAGTTGAGAACAGTTCTCGTTCTCAGTAATGTGTCCTCGCCGCTTCGAAGGGGCAGGTCATGGGTCGAGGCATCCGCGTGACGGGAGCGGCCGTCGCCGTCGTCATGCTCCTCGGCGCCTGCGCCGCCAGCGGGGCGCGCGGGAACCGCTCGGCCGGCGGGGCTCGGGTCGTGGTCGTGACGACCTCGATCCTCGGCGACGTCGTGTCGCACATCGCCGGGGACGCGGCGGCGGTCGAGGTGCTCATGGGTCCCGGCGTCGACCCGCACGCGTTCGAGCCGTCCGCCGCGCAGGCGCGTCGCGTCCGCGAGGCCGACCTCGTCGTCGCGAACGGGCTGGGACTGGAGCCGCAGCTCGACGACCTCCTGGAGCAGGTTGAGGCGGACGGCGTGCCCGTCCTGCACGTCGCCGAGGAGGTCGACCCCCTCCCGTTCGCGCTCGCCGCAGGCGAGGAGGACGACCACGCGGAGGAGGGCGAGGACGACCACGCGGAGGAGGGCGAGGACGACGGCCACGGCCACGGGTCGCTGGATCCGCACTTCTGGTTCGACCCGGTCCGCACCGCCGAAGCCGCACGGCTCATCGGCGAGGAGCTCGCCGGTCTCGACGCGCGCGGCTCGGACGAGGACTGGCGGGCACGGGCCGATGCGTACGCGGCAGAGGTCCTCGCGGTCCACCAGGAGGTGGGCGAGCTCCTCGACGGCGTCCCCGAATCGCGCCGCCGCCTCGTCACGAACCACGACAACCTCGGCTACCTGGCCGAGCGCTACGGCTACACGATCGTCGGCGCGGTACTGCCCGGCGGCTCGACGCTCGCCGAGGCGAGCCCGGCGGACGTCGCCGCGCTCGCCCAGCTCGCGATCGACGCGGGCGTGACCGCGGTGTTCGTCGAGACGACCGCCTCGCAGCGCCTCGCCGACGCCCTCGCGCGCGAGATCGGGCAGGATGTCGCCGTGGTGACGCTCTTCACCGATGCGCTCGGTCCCCCGGGCTCCGGCGCCGACACCTACCTTGGCCTCATGCGGACGAACGCGAGGCGCGTCGTCGACGCGCTCGGAGGGTCGGCGACGTGAGCCTGCTCCTCGAGCCCTTCACCTGCGCGACGTGCGGGTTCATGCGCGACGCGCTGCTCGCGGGACTCGTCGTCGTGGTCGCGACCTCGCTCGTGGGCACCTGGGTGGTCCTGCGGGGCATGACGTTCCTCGGCGACGCGCTGGCCCACGGGGTGCTGCCGGGCATCGCCGCCGCGGTCCTGATCGGCGTCCACCCCGTCCTCGGCGCGACGGTCGGGGCGCTGGTGATGATCTGGGGGGTCGGGCTCGTCCACCGGCGCGCGCGCCTGACGGAGGACGCTGCCATCGGGCTGCTGTTCGTCGGCATGCTCGCCCTCGGCGTCGTGATCGTGTCGAAGCAGGCGGCGTACGCCGGCGACCTCACCGCGATCCTCTTCGGCGACGTGCTCGCCGTGACCGGGACCGACCTCGCGGTGGTGGTCGCCGCCGCGGTCGTCGTCGCCGTCGCGACGGCGGCCCTCTACCGCGTCCTGCTCGTGCTCTCGTTCAGCGACCGCAAGGCGGAGGCGCTCGGCCTGCGCCCACGGCTCGCCCACGGCCTCCTGCTAGGTCTCGTCGCGCTCGCGATCGTCTCGTCGTTCCGGGCCGTCGGTGCGCTGCTCGTCTTCGCCTTCCTCGTCGCCCCGCCGGCCACCGCCGCCCTGGTGGTCCGCCGCGTCCCGGCGATGATGCTCGCCGCGATCGGCTTCGGTGCGGCCGGTGTGGTGGTCGGGCTCCTCGTGAGCTTCCACGCGGGGACGGCGGCGAGCGCGACGATGGCGGGAGCGAGCGTGGCGCTGTTCTTCGTCGTGCTGCTCGTCCGCGAGCTCGCGGCGGCCGCGGACGAGAAGCGGCAGCCCGCCGGCGGGTAGCCTCGCCTCCACGGCATCCCGCACGCTGCCTCACGGAGACGGCTCGTTGCGAACCCGATCCCGCGTCCTCGTCGCCGCTGCGGCGTCGGCGCTCCTGCTGACCGGCTGCGCCGGCCGCCTGCCGGCCGACACGGCCGCGATCGTGGCCGGCGAACGGGTCGAGGTGGGCGACCTCGAGATCCTCGTGGCCGCCCAGCTCTCGGAGGGCTCCCTCGGTCGCCCCTCGGCCGACGAGTTCCGTAACGCCGACCAGCTCCAGCGCCAGACCCTCGCCCAGCTGATCCAGGACACCCTCGTCGCCGCAGCCGCGGCCGAGCTCGGCGTCGAGGCATCCGAGGCCGCCATCGACGAGGAGTTCGCGAACCTCGCCGAGCAGTACGGGGGGATGGAGGAGCTCCGGGCGGAGATCGCGCGCCAGTCGCTGCGGGAGAGCGACGTGCGCCGCCAGCTCTCGAACTTCCTCCGCCGGGACCTGCTGGCCGACCACTTCGTCGAGCAGGTGACCGACGAGCAGGTCCGTGCGGAGTACGAGGCCCGGGTCGAGCAGGAGTTCCGCGTCGTGGACCTCGCCCACATCCAGGTGGGGTCGGAGGAAGAGGGCCGCGCGATCATGGAAGAGCTCCAGGCCGGCGCGGACTTCGCCGAGCTCGCGGCCGAGCGCTCGACCGACCAGACCACGGCCGGCGACGGCGGCGACCTCGGCGAGCTGCCCCGCGGGCAACTGCCCCAGGAGATCGACGACCCCGTGTGGGCATCCGAGCCGGGCGAGCTCGTCGGCCCGGTCCAGACGCAGGTCGGATGGCACGTCATCCGCGTGAAGGAGTTCCGCGAGCGGCCCCTGGACGAGCTGAGGGGACAGCTCCGCGACGAGCTCGGCGGCCGCGCGTTCCGGGACTGGTTCCAGGCCCTGCTCGCTGACGCCGACGTCCGGGTCGCGCCGCGGTTCGGTCAGTGGGATCCCGCCTCGGGCACGGTTGCGCCCAGCGGCCCGCTCGAGGCCGTCGAGCCCGCCGCACCACCGCCCGCGCCCGAGAGCTGATGCCCCGCATCGTCCTCGTCGGCGCGAGCGCGCAGCTCCCGGGGCTCTTCCCGTTCGACGCCTGGCAGGCGTTGACGTCGGCGGAGGTCGTCTGGGCACGGGAGCCCGACCAGCACCCCTCGGCCGGCTACCTCGAGCTCGCGGACGTCGCGGTACGCCCCCTCGGAGGCGACGGCGGATCGGTCGTCGGCGTCGACCTGCTCGGGGCGGCGCCCCCCGCGGAGCAGGCGCTCGCGCGGGCGCTCGTCGATCGCGCCGCCGAGGACGGCGCCGCCGTCTACCTCCTCGGCCCGGCCGACGACGAGAGCTTCGTGCGCTCGGTCGGGCTCGCCGCCGCTCGGGCAGGCACCGACGTCGAATTCGTCTTCCACCTCTCGCCGCCCGGCCTCGAGCTGCTGCGGCTCGTCGACGTCGAGCGGCACCTCCTCGACCCCGACCACGGGTGCCCGTGGGACCTCGAGCAGGACCACGCCTCCCTCGCCCGCTACCTCGTCGAGGAGACCTACGAGCTCCTCGAGGCGATCGAGCACGGCGACGACCACGACATCGCCGAGGAGCTCGGCGACGTGCTCCTCCAGGTCGTCTTCCACGCCGAGATGGCGACGAAGCGGCGTGCGTTCACGATCGACGACGTCGCCCGCGGCATCGCCGACAAGCTCGTGCACCGCCACCCGCACGTGTTCGCGGACGTCGACGTCGCCGATGCCGCCGAGGTGAAGGCGAACTGGGAGGTCCTGAAGCAGCAGGAGAAGGGCCGCAGCGGGGCCTTCGAGGGCGTGCCGGGCGCGCTGCCGGCCCTCCAGCTCGTCGACAAGCTCCAGCGCCGGGCGGCGAAGCTCGGCTTCGACTGGGAGGACGCGTCCGGGCCGGCGGCGCGGGTCCGCGAGGAGCTGGACGAGCTCACGTC